>CAZGOK010000497.1:0-1361 GCA_964527665.1 uncultured Sphaerochaeta sp. | reverse complement strand
GTATTCCCTCTCAATGCTGTCGATGTACCTTGATGTGTCTGTTTTGAGGAGCCCCTTGCTTTCGGCCCTGACCCTGCTCTCGTAATCGATGTCTTCCCCTATGTTCTGGAGGCTGGCGGTGCAGATATCGAAGCCGGGGCACTCGACCTGCAGCTTTGCAACATCTTTCCTGTCGATGACGATCGAGACGTTGTGTCCGGCCAGATTTGGATTTGAAACCTCATACAGACGCCCATCGAAAGAGACCGTACCTGTGCTGGACACCTTTCTCTTCTTCCTTTCAAGGAAGGCATACTCAAGCTCTTCCTGGGGAACCATCTTCAGGGCCCTTGTATCATTGGTGAATGTATCATGGGGTGTCTTGAGCTGCAGGCTGGAGTGGGAGTGCTTGTGGTAATACTCCTCCTGCCATGCGAGATAACTTGCATTCAGTCGTTCAAGAGTGTTGAATATCTTTAGGGAAACTTCATTTATATACTTATCTAGCAAGGAATTAAATCTCTCAATCTTCCCCTTTGTCTCTGGTGCGTAGGGACGGCAATATCGCAGTTTCACTCCCAATGAGGAAGCGCACATCTTGAAGTCATACGCTATGTATTGTTTGCCGTTGTCAATCAGAGCTGAGTCGGGTTTGCCACACATCATCAGAGCCATCTTAAAGGAGTCCTTGACGCTGAGTGCCGTCATCTCCGAGTAGAACCTCCCATACACTATGTACCTGGTGGCATCATCGATCCAACCTATCCAGAACACTTGCTTGGGACTCCCGTTCGGGCCTATGGGAAGATATGGCCCGTACTTTATGTCGCCTTGGAGCATCATCATCCTGTGCTCCTTCTGGAATCTCCTCAGTGAGGTGAGCTGCGGCGTCTTCACATATTGCATCATCTGCCGCTTCGAATATCCGGCCTGCTGCAGCCTGCGCTGTAGGGTGCTGCGCTTTATCTCACCCATTCCAACGAAATGCTCGGAAGTCAGGATGAAGATGATGTCCTCAATGCTCCTGCTCGGCAATTCCCTCCTCAGGATGATGGCCTGGTCGACGACATCGTCTGAAATCGTCTTGAGGTCATCCCTCTTTCTCAGCGCATCCACTAATCCTTGCAGCTTGTTCCTTTTGAACCTTTCGACGTATCGTCCGATGCTGCGATAAGACAGCCCTGCCTCTTCGGCGATCCTTTTCTGAAGATCGACACGGTCTGCAGTGCTTAATGTTTCGCTCAGCAAGGGTGCTATAAGCTGTACCTTGTCCGCTGCCTTCTCAATTTTTTCGGTTTTCTGACTCATTTTCAGCCTCCATGTACCGGAGGATAGCATTCAGGCTGAGGACAGGTACCCATAACTAGGGGGGCATTTTCCCT
>CAZGOK010000496.1:0-1366 GCA_964527665.1 uncultured Sphaerochaeta sp. | reverse complement strand
ATTGGGGATTATCTGATTGTTCGGAATTGGTGAAGAAATATAAATTTTTGTACAATTTTCTTAGAAATTCTCTCTTGTTATTCGAATCCTTACTTAATGCATAGAGAAATTCATAGTAATATATCATTCCGAGAGAATCCAATCCAGACTTAAGCTTTACAGCCTCTAATATTAGATGTGTTGCATTTTATCATTGGACGAAAAAAGATGGATTCCCTTTGCAGCAGCATAGGAGAGAGTCTTAGCCTCACCTTTGTCCTTATAGTCTTGAAAGCCGGGTATGTATTCAAGTAAACCTGTTTTAATAATTTTTTGTTCAATCGTGTTCCTAATAATTCTTTCTCGCTTTGATAAAGAGTTATCCGAAACTAGTGTTATGGAATGCTTTGAAATTAAAGCATCTAAGGCCAATTTTTCATCTATTATAACAATCTCATCCCTAACTGCCTCATGAATACAAAGATTTGGGAATTTACAAGTAAGCGGCTCTATCCAATTAGCTAAATATTCAGAATAGATTATTGGCTTGAATTTATTTGAAGAAATCTTTGTTCGATTGGGTGGAATAAGAATATTGGCATCTAGTAAGACGGGATATTTAGGATTCTTAAGCAAATTATAAAAATTGGTGTTAATTGCATTGGTATCTACCTTCACTCGACTTCCTCACCATAATCATTTTCATCAACCAAGGTTATGCCAAGGTCTTTAGGCTTCTTCCCAAACATCTTGAGTGTTTCAACAAAGTCCTCAGCTTCTGTAATGCCATCAAGATAATTGGAGATAACGGTTTCCAAACTTGCAGCATCCAGAGAAAGCATTGAAGTGCGGGAATTCAGCAGGCGAATAGACTGATCATCAAGGGAAGAGGCAATCTTATAATATTGTCCTTCAATGGACCTTGTCTCCTCTTCATACAAACGATCAAAGAAGCTTTCATCGATAAGGTTATTTTCGAGCAGCTTTCTCACTATAGACTTATAGGGTAACCACCATACCAGATGAATTCTTGCAATGAAGCGAAGGATCGTAGGAATGTCTTCTTTTGATAGATCGCCATCCACCCATTCCTTGCTAAGAGAAATCAACCGACTTGAAGGAAGGAGAAACTCTGAGGCAAAGTAATTTGCCTCGATGTCATCTTTATTCGTAAAATCATCGGTCATACAAATCCGGTATTCACTACCATGCGTAGAAGGGTAAAAATAATGATACAGTTCATGTGCTAATGCAAATAGCTGTCGATCATAATAATCAGCAGTATTCAAACCTATAAAATGATGATCCTCTCCTCCAGTCCTGGACAGATGATACAGTGCAGAGAACTGCGGAGTGCTAGTGTCTGTAGAAGAAGAAACAGGTGCTT
>CAZGOK010000495.1:0-1366 GCA_964527665.1 uncultured Sphaerochaeta sp. | reverse complement strand
GATGCGAGTACACGGTGACCGAGCCAAGATAGGAGAATCCCCGTTTCTTGAGATCACCACTTACCCTATCAGACAGATCATTCTTTGCGATGAAGACAGAACCTTCTGCATGACCAGGATATTCAACCGTTTTGTTATCAGTGAACTGCCAAAGGTACGAGGAGAAGGAGCCAAACTCTTCCTGGATACGAAGAAATGCCTTTGCATTGTTGATGATCGCCCGTATCTTTCTTGGGGAATGAATTATGCCCTCCATTCCCATGATCTCTTCTACTTTTTCGTCATCATACAAAGCAACTTTGGAAGCATCAAAATCATCGAATGCAGAGCGAAGGGCATCCCTCTTCCTGAGGACGGTAAGCCAGCTAAGCCCACACTGCATGACCTCCATACTGATAAACTCAAATTGCTTGATATCATCATGAAGTGGCACACCCCATTCATTGTCGTGGTACTCTATCAAATGAGGATCATCACCTGTCCAACTACATCTATTCATGTACCACGCTCCTATGCATCATCATATTCAGAATCAACAGACAAAAATCCAGACAAGAGATACCTCTTGAGGTCAAGCGAAAAATGTTCCTTGTTCCATTGTACAGACTGATGAAGGCATCTACAAGTTGATAATTTCCCCAAAGAATCAAGGGAATATATGAATATCCGATACCGTGCAATCTTACTGCACCAACCTTGATGACTCATGGTATACTAGTAAAAAGCACAGCAGTAAGGACAAGTGATCATGGAAACAGTGCTATTATCTCGTCATGTTCCCCATACTTTGAGTAACGAGATCTCACCAAACCAGCATCTGACATTCACCCAGCTTAAGATTTACTATGCTGGGAAGGGCTTTGACACCAGTAGCGATTTCTTTCTAAGAGATCTTGGCCTATATACAGAAGATGACAGATATAACTTTGCAGCGTACCTCATGTCGGATAACAACGGCAATTCAGTTAAGGTTGCAAGGTTCAGAGGCACTGAGAAACTTGATATCCTTGAAAGGAACGAATTCGGCAGATGCAGCCTTATCAAATCAGCTTATCAGGTGCTTGATAAGCTTGAAGTAGCAAATGCCACTGTTGTAAGAGTCGGTGGAGAAGCAGCAAGGAGGGAGATCAGGCTTGTCGATAAGGATGCCCTAAAAGGAGCTGTCCTCAATGCTATCCTCCATAATGACTATATAAACGGCTTTTATCCTGTAATTGAGATATACGATGACCGCATTGAGGTAATCTCAACCGGTGGCCTTCCTATAGGGCTCACTGAAAAGGAATTCTTCAAAGGACTCTCTCATCCCAAGAACAGGGAGCTCATGAGAATCTTCTCTGATATGGACCTGTGCGAACAGCTTGGG
>CAZGOK010000494.1:0-1380 GCA_964527665.1 uncultured Sphaerochaeta sp. | reverse complement strand
TTCCTCCGACGTGGAAGGTACGCATCGTCAGCTGGGTTCCAGGCTGTCCGATGGATTGTGCTGCAATGATTCCTACAGCCTCACCGATGACTACGCTGCGGTTTGTTGCAAGGTTACGTCCGTAACACTTGCGACAGACACCATGCTTCGCTTCGCAGGTAAGCACGGTCCTCAGCAGTACGCTTTCCAAACCGGAGTCCTCAATGGACTGGGCAACAGCTTCGGTGATCTCGACGTTGGTCGCAGCAAGGACCTCACGGGTAAACGGATGGAGGATATCCTCAACTGGGCAGCGTCCGACAATGCGGTCAGCAAGGCCCTCGACGATTTCATCACCATCCTTGATTGCACTTCTCCAGATACCGTTGATGGTATGGCAGTCATCTTCATTGACAACCACATCCTGGCTGATATCGACAAGACGACGGGTAAGGTAGCCTGCCTCAGCAGTCTTCAAAGCGGTATCGGAAAGTCCCTTACGGGCACCGTTGGTCGAAATGAAGAACTCAATGATGGAGAGCCCCTCCTTAAAGTTCGACTTGATGGGGAACTCGATGACGTCTCCGGAAGGCTTGGCCATAAGGCCACGCATACCACCGAGCTGACGAATCTGTGTCTTCGATCCTCGGGCACCACTGTCGGCCATCAGGAAGAGCGGGTTGAACCCGTCCTGGCTGAGGCGAAGCTCACCCATCAGAGCGTCAGTAAGCTGGTCATTGGTCTGTGTCCAGACCTCAATGACGCGGTTATAGCGCTCTTCCTGGGTGATATGGCCCTGTCTGTACTGATCAAGGATCCTCTGCTGCTCGCTGTTAGCCTTGGCGACCATCTCGCCCTTGGCAGCAGGGATAATCATATCAGAGAGACCGATCGTAGCACCAAAGATAGTGGCATACTTGAAACCCACATCCTTGATGGAGTCGAGCATCTCAACAGCGAGGGAGTTCGCCTTGACCTTGAGGGTATCACCGATCAGGGCCTTCAGCTCCTTATCACCAAGACACATGTTCTGGAAAGGAACACCCTTGGGGAGGACAGAGTTGAATATGACTCGGCCCGCGGTTGTCTCGACCTTCGTGCCATCAGAGAATCTGAACTTTATACGGGCATTATAGGAGAGGGCATCGATGTCGATGGCCATCTCAATCTCGCCGAGGGAGTCGTAGAAGTTTCCTTCACCCTTGGCCCCTGGCATCTCACGCGTCAGATAGTTGATGCCGAGCACCATATCCTGGGAAGGATATACGATCGGCTTACCGTTTGCGGGGTCAAGCAGGTTGGTCACCGAGAGCATCAGAGTCCAGCACTCAAGCTGGGCGGCATGGGTCAGCGGTACGTGCACAGCCATCTGGTCCCCGTCAAAGTCAGCATTGTAGGCGT
>CAZGOK010000493.1:0-1381 GCA_964527665.1 uncultured Sphaerochaeta sp. | reverse complement strand
GTCCAGAAGAGAGGACTCTCTGTATCTGGCTTGGTTGGCACCATTGTGGTCAACTGTAACCCCTTCACCAGAGGGCATCGCTACTTGCTGGAAAGTTCTGCTTCGCAGTGTTCGCTCTTGCATGTTTTTGTGGTCTCCAGTGACAAGAGTGCCTTTCCAACTGATGTCAGGCTCTCCCTAGTCCGTCAGGGTGTTGCCGATATTCCCAATATCGTGGTGCATGAGGCAAGTGACTACCTTGTCTCTGTCGCTACGTTCCCTTCCTACTTCATCAAGGAAAAGCAGAGTTCAGGGCAGCTGAACAGCGAGCTGGACATAGCCATTTTTCTGCATTATATAGCTCCTGCTCTTGGTATAACTTGCCGTTTTGTGGGGACAGAGCCCCTGTGCATGACAACTGCAGCGTACAACCGCCAGATGCAGAAGATGCTGGAGGCAAGGGGAGTGCGCTTTGTCGAGGTACAGCGACTTGAATCCGGTGAGCAGCCCATCAGCGCATCGCGGGTGCGCTCGCTGATGGGCTTGAAAAGGTTTGAGGAACTTGAGGCGCTTGTACCCCCCACAACCTATGCCTTCATCATGTCAGAGAGGGGGCAGGAGATAGCTTCTCAGTTGGCGATGGAGAAGGTATAGCCTTTTCCCCAGATGGTCTGGATGTAGATGGGGGTCTTGGGTGATGGTTCGATCTTGTTACGGAGCTTGTTGATGTAGACCATGACGGCATTGTCATCGACTACAGCTTCACCCCAGATCTGGGTGTATAGGGACTCTTTGGAGAATACCTGGTTGGGATTATCGAGGAAGAGCTTCATCAGGATAAGCTCCTTGGCCGAGAGGAAAATCTCCTCGTCGTCCTTATAGAAGCGCATCGTCTTATTGTCCAGGGAGAACGGACCGACCTTGGTCACCTCGTCAGGGGAACTTTGACTTTGTTTGTTCCGTCGTATCAGAGCCTTGATCTTGGCCCCCAGCACCACTGGGTTGAAAGGCTTGTAGATGTAGTTGTCAGCCCCTAAGTCAAGGCCGTAAAGGGCATCATAGTCCTCTGTCCTTCCGCTGATGATGATCACAGGCGTTGAGATGGCAAGGTACCTGATCTGCTTCAGAACCTGAAACCCATCCATGCCGGGAAGGTTTATATCGAGCAGGACAAGCTGGAAGGAGGAGGTCTTCAATAGCTTGATAGCCTCCTCTCCGTTGGTTACGGCTATGGGGATAAGATCATTGCTGGTGATTACTTTTGACATCAGCTTGCGAATCGACGTATCATCGTCGACAATGAGTACCTTGTCCTGCATCCCTTTCCCCTTTTTTCTGTTTGACCGTAAGTATACGTGATATATTCCTAGGTAACAATATCTATTGGGAGAATCCATTGGCC
>CAZGOK010000492.1:0-1381 GCA_964527665.1 uncultured Sphaerochaeta sp. | reverse complement strand
GTCGAGGTCTGCTATTACTTCCCCTTTGTCTTCTTGCAGGTGGTCAGTGCATTGGAACGCATGGACCCGACGCTGGAGGAATCAGCGCGGATAGCTGGGGCAGGACAGTGGTATGTCATTCGCAAGATCACCCTACCTCTGGTCCTTCCTGCCATTGCAGCTGGAGCGATGCTCATCCTGATCTCCTCGCTGTCCCACTTTGGGGTACCCGCCATCCTGGGCTTCTCTAACAACATCTTCACCTTGCCGACCAAGATCTATCAGCTGATCAATCGCTCTGCAGGAAGCTTCCAAGGCATCCGCGAGGGGGCTTCGCTCTCAATATTGTTGGTGGTGGTGGTAGTGGCGGCCCTCTATCTGCAAAAGCTGGTCCTTCGCACGGGCCACTATGACATCATCAAGGGAAAGAGCATGCGCCCTATGCTCATCAAGCTGAGGGGAGCCAAAATACCTTTATTGACCATAAGCCTGATCTCCTTGTTCGTCATCGTCGTTGTCCCCCTGTTCATGATCTTTATAGTCGGGTTCCTCAAAGCGTACGGGTTGCCGCTAAAACTGCAGAACCTCACGTTGCGCAACTACCAGTACATACTCGGGCAATCGAAGATGGTCAAGGACTCCATAGTCAACAGCCTCTTCCTCTCCATCACGTCGGGGGTCATCACCATGTTCCTTGGCGTCATGATAGCCTACGTGGTGATCAAGGTGAAGCCAAGGGGAGGAGGATTCTTGGAAATCCTTTCGTTGCTGCCCTACTCCATCCCTGGCATCGTGCTGGCAATAGGTGTCATATTAGTGTGGAGCGGTGCATTTGGAGTAAACCTCTACAACACCATCTGGATCATCCTGATCGCCTACATTGCCCGCTATGTCTCCTTTGCCATGAAGTCCGCCTCTGCTTCGCTTGAACAGGTGCACTACTCGCTTGAGGAGGCGGCCCGGTCTTGCGGGGCAACCCACTTGGAATCGCTGAGGGATATAACCCTACCGCTCATCCGTCCCGGCATGATCGCAGGCTTCTTCCTCATCTTCCTTCCTGCCATGCGTGAGCTGACGACTTCCATTCTCCTGTATGGTCCCTTTACAAGGACGTTGGGTGTGGCCATTTATGCCATAAATTCAGAAGGTAATACCGTCCAGGCGTCTGCTTTGGCTACAGTAGCCATAGCTATCATTGTAGCGGGAAATCTTGCGTTGCGCTTTATTACCAAAGATAGAAAGGGGTTGTAGATGAGCCAGATTACCTTGAAAAATGTTACGAAGGAGTTTGTAACCCGCGGTGGCCATCGTGTGGTGGCCGTTGACAACTTCAACCTTACCATCAATGAGGGTGAGTGCTTCTCTTTCCTGGGGCCTTCGGGTTGTGGAAAAACCACAACCC
>CAZGOK010000491.1:0-1381 GCA_964527665.1 uncultured Sphaerochaeta sp. | reverse complement strand
TGTGACCTCTCCTATGAATATGTGCGCATCAATGGAGATTATAGAAGCTGATGATCAACAAGATGAAAGATGAGATCCTCAAGGCTGAGGTGTTGGTGGAGGCCATCCCCTATATCAGGCGGTTTGCCGGTAGTGTGGTGGTGGTCAAGTATGGCGGGTCGGCGATGGTGGACACGCAGAAGTGCGCCTCGGTCATCCAGGACATCGCCATGCTCAAGTATATCGGGCTGAAGCCCGTGGTGGTGCATGGTGGGGGCAATGAGATAACCGGCATGCTCAACAAGCTCGGCAAGAAGACGGAGTTCCTCGATGGGCTTCGGGTCACTGATGCCGAGACTGCCAAGATCGCTGAGATGGTCCTTTCGGGTTCCATCGGCAAGGCCCTGGTTGAGCAGTTGCAGAGTGTGGGCATCCCCTCGGTGGGCATAAGCGGCAAGGACGGGCGGACGCTTCTTTGCTCTAAGAAAAAAGATGAGAAGGGAAGGGACTTGGGCTTTGTGGGACAGATAGACTCTGTCGATACTGCTCTCTTGGATACCCTGATCGAAAAGGGCTTTGTCCCTGTCCTCTCCCCTGTGGGTGTTGACGAAGCGAGCAATACCTACAATGTGAACGCTGACTATGCAGCCAGTGCAGTTGCAGGGGCCCTCGATGCCCAGAAGCTGATATTCCTCACCGATGTCGAGGGCATCCTCAAGGACAAGGATGATCCTTCAACCCTGTTCAGCTCCCTTACCAAGGGCGAGGCACTCTCCTATATAGCGGACGGCACCATAGCCGGGGGGATGATCCCCAAGGTACAGTGCTGCCTCGATGCACTACACAAGGGTGTGGAGAGTGTCCACGTCCTCGATGGCAGGGTCTCCCATGCCATCCTGCTTGAGATATTTACGGCCAAGGGCATCGGTACCATGGTCACCGAGGAGAAGGTTTAGATGGATACACAACATGAATTGATAGAGCAAGGCAAACAGTATCTGCTTGGGACATACAGCCAGGTACCGGTGGTCTTCACCGGTGGCAAGGGTTGTACCCTGACCGCAATAGATGGCAAAAGCTATCTGGACTTCGTGGGAGGCATCGCCGTCAATGCCCTGGGCTATGGGGATGAGGGCCTTACAAAAGCCCTCTCTGATGTCCTTAAAAGTGGGATGCTACACTGTTCGAACCTCTATTACAATGAAAGGGCCATCGAGGCGGCGAAAGCTATCTGTAATCTCGCCCTGATGGACAAGGTCTTTTTCTGCAATAGCGGAGCTGAAGCGAATGAGGCTGCCCTCAAGCTTTCACGCAAGTTCGGTCACAGGAGCTCCCCATCCAGGACTGAGATCATCACGATGAAGGACTCCTTCCATGGCAGGACCTACGCCTCGGTCACCGC
>CAZGOK010000490.1:0-1384 GCA_964527665.1 uncultured Sphaerochaeta sp. | reverse complement strand
AAATGCCTAAGAATGCACAAATAACCCTAAGAAAATTGGTTGATGATATCAGACTCTCGGGTCCTATCCAACCAGGGTACAGAAACTACAGCAAGCTGGGCGGAAATACATACCATTGTCATCTTGCGTATAGGTGGGTAGCTTGCTGGAAGAATGAACAGGATCGGTACATAGTGGAGGTATATTATGTTGGTAGTCGTGAAAAAGCACCGTATTGATTTCCGAGTAGAAGGGAATATTCCGGATGAATTGATTGATTCGCTCAGGAATGAGTACGGAGATGCCATGCACATTGAAGATGAGGGGGCACTGATGTGTGCCGAGGATATGGATTGGTACAAGAATCTGGAGTCAGAAGAGACTCCAGGAAAGAACCTAAGGTTTTACCGCAAGATGCAAAAACTGACTCAAGCTCAACTTGCCGAAAAGATTGGTGTGGCGAAGCAGTTTATTTCTGATATGGAGCGGGATTGTAAGCCTATCAGCCGACAGATGGCTAAACGCCTTGCTGGCATTTTTTCCGTTGATGCAGGAAGGTTCATCTGATACATGCAAGGTTTTTACACTGGAACTTATGTCTCCGCACTATCCTCACTCCATTGGCTTGACTTTCTCTTCAATGAAAGCTATTTCTTTCTCATCAAGTCCATATTTGGTATATAGCTGACGATCAATGTCAGGAATAGACTTCGACCAATCAATATCGCTTTTCTTCCTGAGTCTTCTGATGTGGATGAGATGCTCAACGGGGAGGCGCGATCAGGGGCGGTAGCCGGGATGTTCACCTTGATAAGGAAGCTTGTACAAGCATTTGTGCTCTGGCTCTTCGGTACCCTTCTCTCCCTCATCGGCTTCAATGCAGAGCTTCCTCAACAAAGCGATGCAACAATACAAGGGATAAGAATAATCTTCTGTATAGCTCCCATCCTCTGTATGATAGCAGCGGTAGTGGTATCAGTGAGGTATCCAGTAACACCAAAGACCTTCAAGGTGGTAAGGAACGAACTGGACAGGCTTCATGCTGGGGGCTTGAAAGAGAATGCAGACTCAGAGACGAAGAGGCTCTGTGAGAAGCTGACAGGACATGTGTATGGATAAGAGACACTTACAGAAGACTAGAGTTCATTACCTAAAAATTTTACTACAGTGATTTGTTATCTGTTGACCCAAAGGCTCAAGTCATTCTGAGAACAAAGAGAAAACTCCATGTAATATGAGGAATTTGCTTGTTATATAGGTGCACTCATTTTCTCAGTGTTGTTCTCAATGGGGCTCATGAAGTCCTTTCGGTCAATGTCTGTTTCATCGGATTGGTAAACAGGATACTCGTCCACCCCAGAGAGGTCTTTGCGTAGGTTTTGATACAATGGCTTAGGGGTACGGT
>CAZGOK010000489.1:0-1389 GCA_964527665.1 uncultured Sphaerochaeta sp. | reverse complement strand
GCGGTCAAGCGCGGTCCGTGATCTACCAGGAAACGACCTGCAACAACCATAGTCAGGGTGAATGTCGTGATACACAGGCCGAATATGAAGCCACCCTGACCTTTGGTGATGCCATACGTTTCTCCCAGTTGTGCCAGGAGGGTGCTCCAGGCGTAGATGCCTCCAAGGATAATCTGAATCATCAGGCCTGCCATCAAGGCCATCCATCGGTTCTTCATTCGGTCCTCCTTGCTCGCTAGGCACATAAAGTGCAACCGCCGGTTGCAGGACGACCTGCAATTGGTGGAACAACATGGGTAGTGTATCCACTTAGGAAAGCTATAACGTAATCAAGAAGCTGTATCAATACCTTTCCCTTTGAGTTGAAAGAGGCAGTCCGAGGGAGTATTTATTATAAAACACCCATACACAACAGCATACTTGTTGGTATATACCCTCCGTCTTTGAGTTTTTGCCTTTTTTTTCTCCTATGGAGGTTCTCAAGGGCAAGAGTCTGGCTTCATCGGTAACAGAGGTGTTCTAGGCTCATAGCACAAACCTACACACTTTCTATTCTTCTGTTTCACCTACAGTGACTACTGTGTTTTGCAAGTCTGGAGTACTGGTTTTTAGTTTTTGCCATATCGCAGACAATTTGAAGAGAAAGAGAGCTTCTGTTCACTTCTATGATTGAGAGTCGCCCTGTTATTTGGTAGGATGGAGGGGCGGAGGACTTGATGAACAATTTGAATACAGCAGTCATCTCATTGGGCGGGTCGATCATAGCACCGGATAAGGTGGATATAACCTTTCTCAAAGAACTGAACAAGAACTTGAGAGAGTACCTCAAGAAGGACAGGAGCAGGAAACTTATCCTGGTCTGTGGCGGAGGAGCCCCGGCACGGGTCTACCAGCAGGCCTTGAGGGAGATCATAGCCGATGCCCCCAGTGCAGAGCAGGACTGGCTTGGCATCAGGGCCACCCACCTCAACGCACAACTGGTCAAGGCGATGTTCAGCGACCTCTGCACAGACAACATCATCACCGACCCAACAGGGCACATCAACTTCAAGGGTCAGATCTTGGTAGCCGCGGGCTGGAAGCCTGGCTTCTCCACTGACAATGATGCTGTCATCCTTGCAGAACGTTTCCAAGCAAAGATGATCATCAACCTATCCAACATAGCCAAAGTCTATACAGACGACCCCAAGACCAATCCTGATGCCAAACCCCTTGATACCATCAGCTGGGAGGAGTTCAAGACCCTGGTAGGCAGTACCTGGGTTCCTGGAAAGAACACCCCCTTCGACCCGGTTGCCAGCAAGCGTGCAGCAAAGCTGAAGATGCAGGTCATTTGCTCTGATGGAAGGAACATTGAAAACACTATGGCTATCCTGAACAAGGGAGAGT
>CAZGOK010000488.1:0-1399 GCA_964527665.1 uncultured Sphaerochaeta sp. | reverse complement strand
GGTAACCTTTTCGTTGCCTAGAGTTACCAATCAGTAATCGGCAAAATCTTTTCACCTATAGTCCCATAAGACGCTTGAGAATTTCAGGATCCTCCCAATCTTTGCTTGCTCCAACTACGTTAGGATTCGCCTTTTCCACCGCTGCGGTGATCATGGCAAGATTGGCTGTGGCATAGTGTGATATGGTTGAAGAGTCAGCATGCCCGAGGAATTTTGCCACATTCTCCAACGGCATCCCGTTCAGGTACAGATGCATGGCACGGGTCGTCCTCATCAGATGGGGATGTATGCCAGGAAGAATCTCGATGCAACTTTTGCTTGCCTCCTTCCCATGCTTCTTCAGCAACGTGGTAATGGCATCGGTAGACAATTTCGAAGGCCCTTTTTTTTTCTTGGCATAAAACAACGGCCTCTTGGGATCCTTCGAAGCATGAAACATGTGGATGTAGGCATTGAGATGGGCTACAGTCTTCTCCATCAACGGCATCAGCCTGGTCTTGTTCCCCTTGCCCGTAAGCACTACATAGCATGGGGAGACTTCCAGATGGAGGTCTCCAAGCTGCACATCTACCAATTCCTGCACCCGGCATGCCGTATCATACATGAAAATCATGACCATACAGTCCCTTCTGCCCAACCATGTGTTGGGGTCCGGAGCCAAGAGCAGAACCTTGAGAGCCTTCTCTGAAAGGTATTCCACAAGCTTTTGCACTTCCCTGGCTTTGGGTATGTTCCTGATGGATTGGTAGGTGGCATACAGGGGTACATACTCATCAGCACAATAGCGGAGAAAACTTTTCAGGATTGAGAGCCTGAGGTTGCACGTGGAGTCCGCAAGCTCTTCTACCAGATGTAGGTGTGCCATGAACTCCTTGACATTATCCCTGGTGAAATGATCCAAAGAAAGAAGTGAGACCTCAACTTTCCGTTGGTTGGACATATAGGATACAAACGAGTACAGCCCATACCGGTAGGTCTCAATCGTCCCTTTGCTCATTCTCCTGACATCCTTCATATAGACATCAAAGTAATCCGTAACAAGACGCCACAGGTCAGCCTTTTTAGTCTTAGCCATGAGTCACCTCCGGCAGGTTGTCCCCAAGCTTCCCATACAGACGCTCAAAGACAGGAAAGAATTCAGGTACCCAGTGTAGATAATATTCGGTGTCTTCAATGCAAGAATGCCCAAGATACAGCCTGAGGTAAGGCAGCAGGGCATACACATCCTTTCCATCCTCAATCCATGTGTTGATGTTCCTGAACACAAAATGATGCCTGAGATCATACAGCCGGGCATTGTTCCCATTGGATGATTGCCCTATGCCTGCATCCCTGAGGATGCCACTGAATACTTTTGATGCGGAGCTACATTTGTAACAATCATTGACCTTTGTAGGAA
>CAZGOK010000487.1:0-1404 GCA_964527665.1 uncultured Sphaerochaeta sp. | reverse complement strand
TCATTATTTGAGAGCATGACAAATTCCTTCTCAAGAGCGCGCTTGGAAAATTTTCCCTTATTTTGGGAAAGAAAGCTGTAGAGTAAGAAAACAATCCTGTCAGGTATCTCAAGGGTTTTTTGCACCGTGCTTCTGAACTGATCATATTTCACAAGGAATTGGGCTTCTTTGGGGAGATCGAGTTCAATTGTTTCCTTGACACAACGATACAGAAATTGAACATAAGGGGTTGCATCATAATACCGGTAGTAATCGATCGTTGAGTTCAGGACTCGTACATTATGATCCTCTGTGGCCTCCCACTTGATAAAAGGAAGAATTCCTTGTGAATATCCTCGTAAGACCTCTCCATACTCATCAATACGGTGTAACATCGCACTGGATATGGGAAAGATGATGCCTGAAGGATTAAATCCCCTCTCTGAGAGGATATGATGGATAAGATACCGGTGGATTCGTCCATTCCCATCTGCAAATGGATGAATATTTACAAACCCAAAAGCGATGGTAGCAGCAGAGGAGATTGGGTCAAGCTCATGGTTCACTCTTGTGTTGTATGCAATCAATCCACGTAACAAAGAATCAATATCTTCACTTTTTGCACTTATATGCTCCACAACAGGCATTCCTGAACTTCTTTCATGTTCCCCTATGAAACCTCCACTGTCTCTGAATCCTATCTTCACAAAGCGACTATTCCCCAACACGATGCGCTGAAGACGAATAAGTTCCTCCTTACTCATGGCTGTTTTTCCAGCTTCTCGTATTGCTTCGCCCCATCGAGCAACCCTATCGTGGGTAGGAGTCTCATTTTCTATGGCAAAACTTGCTTGTGAATCTTTTAGAAGGAGAAACGATGCCGCTCGCATTATGATATCTTTAGGGATTTCTGATGAAACGTGAAGAGCTTTCTCTTTGAGATTCATCAACAGATATGCATCAATTTCTTCTGTTCTCCTTATCAGAGGGCAAAACTCGGGTGTTCCTGGGAGATTATTAACCACCCGATGCCTTTGGGAGTTCTCCCCCTGTATCGTTAGCTGATGTAGGGGGTTGATAACACTCACGTAATTGCCTCTTTTTACATCAGGGAGGTCTAGACGTGATCCCATCAACCATTCATACAGAAACCAGATGCGTCTGGCATAAGAACCTGTAATGGTCTCTTGCACTATCGTTGTTATTTCACTCTCCTCAAGTACCTCAAATAATTTCTTCAACACACATAGATCAACTCCTTCATATTTCAGAGCAAATTCAAGGTGTCCTTTGAGTGATTTCTTTGGCTGATGCCTAGGCGTAAGAAGGTGCCAACCCATCTTTTTTACTATTGCATGTTTCATGCCAATGGCCATTTTCGTATAGGGAAAAGGCGCAGGAAGGTCATATGCATCGATCAGGGCA
>CAZGOK010000486.1:0-1409 GCA_964527665.1 uncultured Sphaerochaeta sp. | reverse complement strand
GTGTATGGTGCCCGTGTATTCACGAAGGATTTCATGCCCGCAGTAGCAGCTGCGCGTGAAGCCGGAATTAACCATTTCGAAGCTGGTGGTGGAGCCCGTTTCCAATCGCTCTACTTCTATACTAATGAAGACGCCTTCGACATGATGGACGAGTTCCGCAAGGTAGCAGGCCCCGATGCAGACCTTCAGACCCTCTCAAGAGGCGTCAACGTAGTCGGTCTCGACTCCCAGCCCAGGGACATCATCAATCTCCATGCCAAACTTTTCAAGAAACATGGAATTTCTACCATCCGTAACTTTGATGCACTCAACGACGTGAACAACCTCATCGACAGTGGCAAGGCCATCAACGATGCAGGCCTTCGTCATGAAGTGACCGTTACCATGATGAGCCTTCCTCCAAAAACTGAAGGTGCACACGACCCCGATTTCTACGAGGGTGTGCTCAAGCAGATCATGGATGCAGGCATCAAGTTCGAATCAGTCTGTTTCAAGGACGCATCAGGCACTTCCAAGCCTTCTTTCGTCCATGAGACCATCAAGCGCGCACGTAAGCTTCTTGGTAAGGATATGAACATTGTGTTCCACAGCCATGAGACTGCAGGTGTTTCAATCCAGCAGTACATGAGTGCCATCGAGGCAGGAGCCAACCAGGTCGACCTCTCCATGAGTCCCGCTTCCGGCGGAACTTGCCAGCCTGACATCATGACCATGTGGCATGCTCTGCGTGGCACCGATTATGATCTTGGCATTGACATCGAGAAGGTGCGCAAGGCTGAGGCTGTCTTCCAGGACTGCATGAAAGACTACATCATACCCCCAGAGGCAACTGCAGTTAACCCCGAGATTGTCTTCTTCCCCCTCCCTGGTGGCGCCCTTACAGCAAATACCCAGATGCTTCGCGACAACAACATGATGGACAAGTATCCTGCAATTGTTGAAGCCATGGGCGAGACCGTAGCAAAGGGTGGTTTTGGTACTTCCGTTACCCCTGTTTCCCAGTTCTACTTCCAGCAGGCCTTCAACAACGTCATGTTCGGACCTTGGAAGAAGATTGCAGAAGGGTATGGAAAGATGGTGCTTGGGTATTTCGGCAAGACTCCCGTCGCCCCCGACGCAGAAGTCGTAAAGGCTTGCTCCGAGGCACTGGGTCTGAAGCCCACCACCGAGAAGGTTGTGGACATCAACGAGAAGGATCCCAAGAAGGGCGTTGCAGCTGCAAAGGCCATGCTTGAGAAGGAAGGCCTGCCCATCACCGACGAGAATATCTTCATCGCAGCTTCCTGCAAGGAGAAGGGAATCCTCTTCCTTACCGGCAAGTCACAGGTGAACGGTATGTACAAGATCAACCGTGAGGAAGAAGCCGCCAAGAAGAAGGGCGAGTAGACTGTAAGCGTCAACGGCAAAGC
>CAZGOK010000485.1:0-1419 GCA_964527665.1 uncultured Sphaerochaeta sp. | reverse complement strand
AAGGAGCCCGGGACATACAGCGTCGATGCAATGGTCATGAAGGTCCCCGCCTTCAAGGCTGAGTAGCCTAGCCTCTGGGTTAGGTAGAGTGCTAGGAAAGGGTAGACAAAAATACCCACACCATTGATCATGGTGGCGAAGAACAATACATAAATCGGTGGATTCAGACCTTTGTAGATGGCGAGTGGGTTTTCCACCCGCCATTTCATAGGATGGCCTCTATCGCCCTTGCAAGCCCGTCCTCACTGTTGGAGGCGGTTACCGCATGGGCATGGGCTTTTATATCATCAGGGGCGTTGCCCATAGCCACTGAGTAGCCTGCAATTTTCAGCATCCCAAGATCGTTGTAGTAGTCTCCGATGGCCATTGCCTGACTCGTCTTGTAGCCATATGCTTCGCAAATGGCTTCAAGGGCATGGCCCTTGTCGACATCCTTTGCGGATATCTCCAGATACCTGGGTCCCGAAAGGTAGACATTGAACAGTGAGGAGAACTTCTGCTGTAATTGGATTTCCATCTTCTGTACAGCTAGAGGATCCTCGCTCATCACCAACAACTTATAGGGAAGTTCCCCATTGTCGGCACAATGGTCGGGCAGTTCATCAAAAGGGACAACCTTTCCCTCTGTCTTGGATACAGATGTCTCAAATGCCATCCAAGGGCTTTCCTTCTGGATGTACCACCGCCTGTCTGTGTAGATGAAGGACTCAAACCCCTTGCCTTCGACAAAGGAGAGCACCTGCTGTGCATCCTCCCAAGCGATGGGGTGGGATGCAAGGATCTTCCCCTCATCGACAACAAGGGCCCCACTGTAACAGCCAAGGGGGCCATGGATGCCCAGCTCCTTTTGCAAATGCTCCAAGCTTGAGGCTTTTCGTCCGCTACACAGGGCAATGGTAATGCCCTTTTGGTAAGCTTTGGCGATTACACGCTTGTTTTCAGCGGATATCTGGTGGTTGGTATCAAGCAACGTACCGTCTATATCGGTACAAATGAGTTTACAGTCAAACATGGGCATATAGTAGTATAAGGGTGGGTTCTTGTACAGGCGTAAAAAAGAAGAACCCTGATGGTATTCCTGCTAGTAAACGGAAATTGAGCCACAGGTAGCGTAATATGTAGATTGCAATCAAAATGTCATAGATTGGTTTTTATAATGATTTTATCTCAAAAATAGTCATATATGACAATTAAAACAATCGAAACTGCTTATATATATATTCCATTGTCTCTTTTTCAACACCCACCTCATGGGCTATCTGCTTCCAGGCTTGTACAGCATCAGAAAGCTCCTCTACGATTGCTTGGGCCCGTCCTCTGACAAGATGTACCCTCTTTCCACACTCCTTGAAGTCCTCAAGGGTGAAATGATCCCTTTTGCCCTGCATGCTCATCTGATGGCGGGATACCCATTTGCTG
>CAZGOK010000484.1:0-1423 GCA_964527665.1 uncultured Sphaerochaeta sp. | reverse complement strand
TAGCAGTAAAAAGAACTTTGAGAAAATACGGATATCCACCAGATATGCAGAAGTTAGCTACTGACACCGTATTACAACAAGCTGAAATGATTGCTGAGGAGTTATCGGCTTAATATTAAATGGAAATAATTCTAAGGAATTAGATAATGAAAAAAGTTCATTCTATTGTATTACTACTGCTCTGTATGACCTCCAATTTATTTGCAGCTAAATACTACATTTATTTAAGTAACACAAGTATTGGCCGTCTTGTTAGCCAGATTAATGACAAAGCAGAAGAAGGTTGGGTTGTATCAGGTGGAATAACTCAGGTAATAGATAGCCCCATATTTTCTCAAGAGGGAGACAAGCTATATTATTACGTTTTAATGTGTGATTCAGCTCATAAAACCTTAGAAATGATAATCTTGAATATATATTGTTGATGAATTCAATAATGGACTATTCCAAATCACCATACGTTTGAGGGTGTAACTTCGATTTTCAAATAAGTAATATCATTACAAACAATTTATTGCCAAAATAGATCATTTTCCCAGCCAAGGGGAAACCCCATTCTGGTTGCATTAATAGAATATTTACTTAATAGTGCTATGAGTTCTTTTCTCCACTCATTATCTGGACTAATTTTCGAAAGAAAATAATCTATAATCAAAATTGTATTTAGAAGTCTTCTTTCATTATAAGGGTCATCAACTGTATGAGGACAAGGTTCGAAAATCCACCGAGAGTTTAGATCTTGTGAAATAGTTCGTTTTGGGGGCGTTGGTAAAATAGTAAAACGCTTATTCCATAAGCGAGAATGGTGAGCACAAGTATTTCTAATATAAGAAAGATGATGTAACCATGAAGAGAGTTCTTTTGGATTAAGGCCAAATGAAGAAGCAATATCTGACTTGATATTTATTGATTTTATTTTTTTAAAATAAAAAATCACTTGACCAAATGATAAGATCTCAACTAACGCCCAAATAGGAAGAAGCGGATCCAAATATTTTGAATAAAAATGTTGAGCAAATAATTCATTCGAGGACTGACATGCTTTTTGTAAATCTGAAAACTCTTTATTCCATTTATCTTGAGCAAAATGTAAATTGTTAAAACTTAATGGAAATGGCCCGTACGCCTGTGATAGTTTATAGGTAAATTGAGTTCTAAAAGATACTTCGATTCTCTCAAGTGCATGAGAAATATGGGCCCTTAACCTTCTATCAAAACAATAGTGGCTCCATACCAATTCAAATGTTATACCTCTAAAAAAGAGGTGACCTGATTGACTTTTATCGTAATAAGAATACCAATAAGCTTCAAGCCTAAAATAATTTACGTGAGCCAGTAGAGTTGAAACCTTATTAGTATCATTAATAATTAAACCTCTTGATTGCAACTGAGCTACTTGGCCTTGTATTGATAAAGAAGGCTT
>CAZGOK010000483.1:0-1428 GCA_964527665.1 uncultured Sphaerochaeta sp. | reverse complement strand
TATCTCAATGGGAAGCTGGAGCAGTACCGCCTCAAGGTGGAGATGCTTGCAACCAGGAGTGTGGAGAAGCGGTTGGCCATGTTCCTGTTGGAACGGGTGAGTAGGACCTCAAGCGATGCCATTCTTCTCTCCCAGGAGGAGATTGGAGCCGCCATCAACCTCACCAAGGAGACGGTCAACCGCAAGCTATCCCAGATGCAAGATAATGGGTTGGTCTCTGTTGTAGGAAAGAAACGCATCCTCCTATTGGATAGACTTGCACTGGAAAAGCTTGCTACTGAGTAGATGGAAGGACTCTTCTGTCTCCCTGTTTCCTAGGCATGGGGTTGGTCTTCTCTGACAAAGAGTGGAAATGGTGTTGTACATTGATTTGAATCATAGTTGGATCTTGTTTTTCAGAGTATCTTGGTCTTGATAGGAGATATATCATGACAAACAGAAAACTGTCCACCCTTGTAAAGGAATCCCCCTTTGCCACCATATTCCTCAATGAAAGAAAGATCGACTACTGCTGTGGGGGCACCCATATGCTGTATGAGTCCATCGAGGAGGCAGGGTATGAAAGAGCGGAGTTTCTCTCATCCCTTGAAGCCTTTCTTGCTGATGCCCAAAACAAGTATAAGGCTACCGTAGACCCTTCGCTCTACGCCATGGGTGTCGGTGAACTCATCGATCATATTGAGGCTACACACCACATTGCTGAGCGGACCCTGATCGCTTCAGTCGATGACAAGCTCAACACTGTCCTTCGTGCACACTACAAAAACCACAAGCAAGAACTGCTGAGGGTCCACTCCTTGTTCAGTGATCTTCGCAAGGAGTTGTTACAGCACTTTGTTGAGGAAGAGGAAGAAGTGTTCCCGCTATTGAGAGAGAAAGCTACCCCTGGGTCAATTTTGATGGTAGAATCATTAGAAGACGACCATGTGGCGGCAGGAGACCTGATCAAGGCCTTGCAGGAGGCGACACACTCTTTCAAGGCGCCCTCTGATGGGTGTCCGACCTATGTTGCCCTCTACGCCCTGATGAAGGCCTTGGTCGAGGACATATTCTTGCATATATTCAAAGAGAACTCGATTCTCTTTCCGAAATACAAAGAAGGAGCGAAACTATGAAACGTTTGGTAAAAAACAATGTATCGTGGGTTGGAAAGATTGACTGGGAACTGGAGACATTCCATGGTGATGACTACTCTGTCAACCATGGGTCCTCCCAGAATGCCTATCTTATCCAAGAAGAGAAGACCGTCTTGATCGATACTATCTGGAGACCCTATGAAAGGGAGTTCAGGGAGAACCTTGAAAAGGAGATCGACCTTGCCAAGATTGACTTCATCGTGATGAACCATGGCGAAGTCGACCATAGCGGGGCCCTTCCATACCTGATGGAGAAGATCCCCAACACCCCGATCTACTGCACAGCCAATGC
>CAZGOK010000482.1:0-1429 GCA_964527665.1 uncultured Sphaerochaeta sp. | reverse complement strand
AGAGGTTTGATCACACCCTTGCAGCTCGCTATCAGCGATCCTACATTCTTGGAGACTGAGAACAAGGTATATGATGGCAGCAACAAGATTGCCTTTACCCAGGGCAACCTGATCGGCATCATAGGAAGCGACAAGGTGGAGGCTGAAGCGACTGCAACCTATGCCAGCAAGAATGTTGGAGAGAGGGCCATCACTGTAGCGTATACCCTCACAGGTCCCGATGCTTCCAACTATATCGCACCTTCTGATACGGTGAACACCGGTGTGATTGCACCCAAGCCGCTTAGTATTGGAACACCCGCTTTCCCAGGCACGACAAGCAAACCCTATGACGGCAAGAATACCTTGGCTATCTCTAAGGGTATCCTGGACGGGGTCGTTACAGGGGATGATGTCACCGTCTCTGCCCTTGCCTTATTTGCGAACACAGATATTGGTAGTGACAAGAAGATCGTGGTTACCTACACCATCGGTGGACCTGATGCTGCCAACTACCTCGCCCCTGTCAGGGATGAGAGCTATACAGGCAGCATAACCGGGCCCAAACTTGCCATTTCCAATCCGACCCTGGAGAAGACCAAGGAGTATGACAGCTCTGATGTGTGCCTTGTCACCGTAGGAAGCACTGTCACCGGTATTGTCGGGTCTGAGGATGTGCAGGTTTTGGCAACAGCGACCTATGACAGCAAGGATGTGGGGACTGACAAGAGCATAACCGTGCGCTACAGCCTTGCAGGCTCTGACAGCAAGAGATACATCGCCCCTGACGACTATAGTGCCACCGGCGGTATCATTGAGCAGAGAAAGCTTTCGGTTGCTGATCCTGCAAGCATCAAGCTAAGCAAGCAGTATGACGGCAATGACAGCATTGAGTTCACCATGGGCAAGGTCACCGGGCTCTATGCCGGTGATGGAGTTGAGGTGAAGGCTGACGGTAGGTATTTGGACTCTGCGGTAGGAACTGACAAGTACATCAAGATCAACTACTCCTTGTCAGGTCCCGCTGATCAGGTCAAGAACTACGTAGAGCCTGAGTACTACTATGCTAAGGATGGCGTGATAACCAAGAAGGTCCTCACTGTTAAGAAAAACAGCACAGTCATCGAACCGAGCAAGACCTATGATGGAAACCGCTTTGCCAAGGTGGTCAGTCCTGGAACGTTGTTGGGTGTTGTCAGCGGTGATGAGGTGACACTAGGGGCACGAGCCTTCTACAGTGAAAAGTATGTTGGAACAGGTAAGAGCATATCTGTCGAATACTTCCTCACCGGTGCTCAAGCGGACAATTATCTGGAACCTTCCATCAATACAACCGACTACTAGGTTCTTAGATAGGAAGAGTACTCTTTCTTAAAAGTTTTGTGCAGCAACAGTCCCGTACTGTTGCTGCACTTGTATGGTGGCACACGCAACAGAACTTTCTCAGGCT
>CAZGOK010000481.1:0-1440 GCA_964527665.1 uncultured Sphaerochaeta sp. | reverse complement strand
CTTGCATAGAAGTTATAGTATCAGGTGCTTACTTTGCAGCCCTGAGGTCGGCTTCAAGGTGATCGAGGAAGGTGGCGAGCTCTTCTGGAAGGTGATCGCCAAACTTGGGATAGTGATTGGTACGAATGTCTGCGACCTCTTCCAACCAGCCATCGATGTCAACTCTGAGCAGTTCCTTCATATCTTCTTCAGAAACATCAGAAGGACGGTCGATTGCATCAAGGGTAGGCATGATGCCGATCGGGGTCTCTACAAACTTTGCAGTCCCTTCACAGCGCTCGAACACCCACTTCAGGACGCGGCTGTTCTCACCAAAACCAGGCCAGAGCCACTTGCCGTCGTCTGTCTTGCGGAACCAGTTCACGTAGAAGATCTTAGGCAGCTTCTCCTGGTCAGGGGCGGCATGGCCGACATTCAACCAGTGCTGGAAGTAGTCACCCATGTTGTAGCCACAGAAGGGTAGCATTGCAAAGGGGTCACGTCTGATGGTACCGGCCTTGACGTCAAGAGCGGCTGCAGTCACTTCAGAACCAACGATGGAACCGAGGAATACACCGTGGCTCCAGTCATTGCTCTGGTGTACCAAAGGAATGGTGTGGGGCCTTCTTCCACCGAAGAGGATTGCACTGATGGGAACACCCTTGGGATCCTCCCACTCGGAAGCAATGCTTGGACACTGTGAGGCAGGAGCGGTGAAACGTGCATTGGGGTGTGCAGCAGGCTTCTGCTTCTTGTCACTCTTGTCCTGAACCCACGCTTCGCCAGTCCAGTCAACCAAGGGGCCTGGTGCATCGTAGCCAATTCCTTCCCACCATACATCATTGTCCTCAGTGAGGGCGACGTTGGTGAAGATGGTGTTGGAGGATGCGGAGACAAGGGCGTTGTAGTTGGAATCTTCTGAAGTTCCAGGGGCAACACCGAAGAACCCTGCTTCTGGATTGATGGCATAGAGCTGTCCGTCAGAACCGTACTTCATCCATGCAATGTCGTCTCCGACAGTCTCCACCTTCCAACCGGGGACGGTAGGGATGAGCATAGCGAGGTTGGTCTTACCACAGGCTGAGGGGAATGCTCCGGTCAGGAAGCGACTCTTGCCCTCGGGGCTGGTGATCTTGAGGATGAGCATGTGCTCGGCAAGCCAGCCTTCGTCACGTGCAAGCACGGTGGCAATGCGCAAGGCAAGACACTTCTTCCCAAGCAGGGCGTTCCCACCGTAGCCTGAACCATAGGACCAGATCTCACGGGTTTCTGGGAAGTGGGAGATATACTTGTGTTCCATGGGAGCACAGGGCCATTTGCCTTCATCAGTCTCACCTTCAGAGAGAGGCTTGCCGACAGAGTGATAACAGGGGACGTAGTAGCCATCGGTACCAAGGACATCAAGGACCTTCTTGCCAACACGGGTCATGATCATCATGTTGGTGACAACGTAGGCGCTGT
>CAZGOK010000480.1:0-1444 GCA_964527665.1 uncultured Sphaerochaeta sp. | reverse complement strand
GCATTATTGTGCAAATCCTATAGGTATCCCAATATGAAGGAGTCCTATATGGAGACGAGAATGGCAACTGAAGATGCAGTGCAGAAGATCACCACCTATTATGTGGCTAACGGGTATCCCAAGACCACATCACAAGCTTTTATGAGACTTGGGAAGGAACTGCTGGAATATCTGGACAAAAACGGACTTGAAGGTTCGGAGACGGATCTCCAGGACTGGCTCACCGTGAAGATGAGACAACATGCAGGGAAATACCATCCTATCAAAAGGTACCATCAGTATGTAAATCTGATCATTCTGGTGCTCAAGGCTGGTATCATTGAATCTGTCCCTTATTTTGGTCTTCACCGTGTCGCCCAACAGCCTGCCACCCATGTCTGGCAACGTGTTCTTGATGAGTATATGGCTGAGCTGAAGAAGGAGGAAAAGGCCAAGGCGACAATCGATTTTTCCCACCGTGCATGCACCAAATTCATCGCCTACCTTGAGGAACAGGGATGTTTCACCCCATCAGAGCTCACCAGAGAGCTCGTCTGGAATTACCAGAAGGAAGTGAGGGGACATACGAAGGCAAATGGCAAACGGGCATATCTCTATCGAATCAGGATGTTTGTCCGCCATCTCCAGAGGAGGACACTGGTGGGCCAGACCCTGGAATATGCAATCAGTACACGATTCAGGATTCCCCAGAAAGTGGTGACGACCCTAACCTCTGAAGAAAAGCACCAGGTCCATCAGAACCAGAAAGCCCAAGACGACCACATGAACAGGAACTATGCAATGGCAACGCTTGCCCTCTATCTGGGGCTTCGTTCCAGCGACATTGTCAGCCTCATGTTCTCCAGGATCTCATGGGTCCAGAACACCCTGACCATCGTGCAGCAAAAGACAAAGGCGCCCCTTGTGCTGCCCCTTGTTCCTGCTGTCGGCAATGCCATTGCCGACTACGTCCTCAACCATCGCCCACCTTCACAAAGCCCTTTCGTATTTGTGTCGCACAGACCACCCCATGAAAGGCTCACAAGATGCGCTTGCTATGGTGCCTCGATAGACCTCCTGGAAAACCAAGACAACCATACCCAGTCAAGAGGCCTTCATGTGATGAGAAGGACCTTTGCCGCCGAACTCTTGAGGAACCATGTTCAGCATGAGCTGGTATCCAGTATCCTGGGGCATGTGGACCCGAAGTCCATCGACCCGTATCTGGGTCTTGACGAGGAGAGGATGGGCAAGTGTTCCATCGGCCTTGGCCTCATAGGCATGCCGGAGGTGTTCAGATGAAAAAGGACACATACGCCGACTCCTATCAAGGGGACTTCTATAGCGCACTGAAGCCATACATTGAACAGTTCATCCTGCTCATGCATGCTCAGGGGAGACCATTCAAGGTTGAGACATGGTATCTCAGAATGATCGATACCTATTGTGTGGAGCAAGGGTTGCA
>CAZGOK010000479.1:0-1449 GCA_964527665.1 uncultured Sphaerochaeta sp. | reverse complement strand
TATGGCTACTAACGAAGATCTGGAATTGAGGGAAAAGAAGAGTGGCATAAACATGCAGAAACTTCTTGCACCTTTGGCATTGGTTATAATTTATGTTTTCTTCTCACTCTTTGGAAGAAACTTCTTCTCCCTGACCACACTGGTCAATATCCTTGACTCCTCCTACTACATAGGCTTCATCGCCATTGGAGTGACCTTTGTCATCATAACCGGTGGCATCGACCTGAGTCTGGGAACGGTGATGATGGCCTCCGCCATCATCGGAGGCACAGCCTACAAGACGTGGGGATGGCCGATGTGGCTCTCCCTGCTCCTGATCCTGGCTGTGGGCACTGGCTTTGGACTGCTGAATGGAATTCTCATCTCCAAGCTCAAGCTCCCTCCGTTCATCGCAACGCTCGGAACCCAGATGATAAGCCTTGGAACAGGTTCAATTGTATCGAATGTGCGTAGCGCCACCTTCCCGGCACGCGGCGCTGATGGCAGCTGGTTCAAGAGCATATTCAAGTTCATCACACCCGGGAACAATTCCTTTCCCACCGGTGCCATAGTGCTCTTTCTCACTGCCTTCATCGCATATGTCATCCTGACCAAGACCAAGATGGGACGATACATCTTCGCCATCGGATCGAACAAGGATGCAGCAAGGCTCTCCGGTGTGGATGTGCAGAAGTGGGAGATGATGGCCTACGTGATAGCGGGCTTTACCGCCGGCATAGGAGGCATTGCCTTCGCTGCAGTCTATACCACCGTCATGCCTGCACAGGGTGCTGGCTTTGAGCTCTACGCCATCGCAGGTGCTGTCATCGGGGGCACATCCCTTTCAGGTGGTGCAGGCTCGGTATTCGGTACCATGATCGGTGTCTACATCATGAGTGTGCTTCGTTCGGGCCTCCCTTCGATGAACCTGCAATCCCAGTACCAGACCTTCTTCACCGGTGTGGTCGTCATCGGAGCGGTCATGCTGGACATCTATCGGACCAAGAAGGCTACTGAGGTAAAAATGCTTACCCCTGCCGACCAGTACCGTGAAGAGCAGCTCATTACCCTCGAGAAGTTAAAGAAGGACCTTTCGCTTGAAACCAACACCCAAAAAAGAGGTGAACTGCAGAGCGTCATGAACAAGGTCAAAAAAGAGATGAACGCCACCTATCGGAAGATGAGGAAGGAAGAGAAGGCAGAGCAAGCTCGCCTGCAACAACAAGAGAAAGAGTTTGCAATGACAATGCAGGACAAGCAGTCCTGAGTTTTTAGTATGGTTATATCCGAAGGCGTATGCCCTCGGTAGTATGTAGGAGGTTCACATGAAAAAAAGTTTGGTTATTCTCCTGGCTTTGATTGTTCTTGCTTCGTTTGCACCAATTTTTGCCCAGGCCGCAGCAGAAAGCGGCAAGCCTTACATCGCTGTTGTCTCGAAAGGTGAGCAGCACGATTTCTGGCAGCAGGTTA
>CAZGOK010000478.1:0-1449 GCA_964527665.1 uncultured Sphaerochaeta sp. | reverse complement strand
AATGCTTTGTCGAGCTTATGACTCCTTGATGGGAGAACGACAATATTTTTTTGAACCACCACCAACAAAACCACATCGAACTAGGATAGGGTGGATGGAATGCCAATTCAATCTTTGCAGGAAGATTGCCGGAATTGACAATGGGACCCAATCGCCTCGACCGTATGACCTGCGTCATTCCTCATGCTCCAGGGTTATCCTTAATTGGCTTGCAGAAGGCAAGGACTTCTATGAATTGGCGATATTCCTTCGGGAACATATGGGGCATAGTTCCTTCAAGGAAACTTTCTATTATATACATCTTTTACCGGAGAATATCATCAGGAACTCTGGATTTGACTGGAGTCGCTTTGATTGTCTGTATCCGGAGGTGAATGATGAAAAAGCTTAAGGATAAGAAGCTGTTTGAAAACATCAGGGGTTTCCTTTCTGACTATCTGCCTTCAGTCAGAAACAGGTCGGAAGACACCATATTGTCATACCGTGATTCACTCAAACTGATGATCCTGTTCTTTGAGGAGAAAAAGGGTGTTGATGTCTTTAGCCTGACAACTGCTATGATTACAAGGGCCTCTGTTGTAGAGTTCCTTGATTGGCTTGAGAAAGAGAGGAATTGCAAAGCCTCAACAATAAATACGAGGCTGTCTTGCATACGCACTTTCTATAAGTTCATTTCACAGCATGGGGATCCTCTGATGATGACTACGATGGATGACATTGCCGATATCACCAAGAGAAGAATCATAGAGGCACCCCATATATTTCTGGAGGAGAGTGAGGTCGCCTTGGTATTGGGAGCACCTGATGCAAAGAATCTCTTCGGCATCCGAGACCGCTGTTATATCACCCTGATGTATGACACTGGAGCAAGAAACAGTGAGATGCTTTCCCTCAAACTTCAGAATATTACCATCACTGGCAAGACCAGCAAAGTCCATTTCATTGGGAAGAAGAACAAATCCCGCATAACCCCGATCTCGGAAAAGGCCACGGCTATCTTGTTGCACTATCTGAAGATTTTTCACCCAGCCCAGGATAAGACCCAATACCTGTTCTATATCGAGAGAGGTGGGAAAAGGAACAAGATGTCGGCTGACAACGCTGCCCGTATAATGGAAAAATATGAGAGCATTGTCAGGGAATCGGAACCACAGCTTCCCCACCTGCACCCTCATCTAATGCGCCACAGCAGAGCTCAGAATCTGTATAGTGCTGGGATGCCACTGCCCTTGGTAAGCGAGTGGCTCGGTCATTCCAACATGGAAGTCACACTGATTTATGCCCGAGCAGATGTAGAGATGAAGAGGAAGGCTATTGAGAAGGCAATGGGAAATTCTCATATCCTGCCAGAAAAGGAGAGCCCAAAATACATGGACGACAAGGATATGATCAAGAAACTCTACGGTATTGGGTAAAAATTATTCCGACCCTGCCAAAGCTGAATTTAAG
>CAZGOK010000477.1:0-1450 GCA_964527665.1 uncultured Sphaerochaeta sp. | reverse complement strand
CTTCTGCAAGGGTTCATAACTACAAACAGATGCTGCACCGCAGGGTGGTATTCACTATCGGAGTCACCTATGAGACCCCTGCAGAAAAGTTGGAAAAGATCCCTTCCATCATAGAGGACATCATCACCTCGGCAGAAACCATTGCAGGAGTCTCCTTTGACCGATCCCACTTCAATGGTTTCGGCGATTACTCACTCAATTTCGAGACAGTCTACTTCGTACCTACCAATGATTATACTATCTACATGGATACCCAACAAGAAATCTACTTCAAGCTCTTCAGAGCATTCAAAGAGGAAGGTATAGACTTTGCCTACCCCACCCAGCTGGTCTACACGAATGAGGGGACTACAAAAAGTGTGATAAAGGAAGGGGTCCCTACAGAGGCAACACCATAGCGATCCGTAAAAAATCCTGTCAATCGTTTCTGGTACGGCTTGTTGTATGTGCATAGGCCCAAGCTATAATTTTCCTGCAGCAAGGGGAAAATCGGGAAGACCAGAGAGAAGAATTGCTTATGCAGGTCTTGTTCGGCTGCTACTGATGCAAGGTCGCATTTGATCGGACAGGCTTGCGGAACACGTCAAGCTTCACAGCCGACAAGATTCCTGCAAACAGAACGATCATAATGGTCACCATCAATGAGAGACGGAATGAGCCTGTGAGGTCGTCAAAGTATCCCCCGATTCCAGGGGCGATGAAACCGGCGAATCCGTATGCAACAAAACAGATGGGATAGAGTGTGGAGAATAGTGAGGGGCCAAAGTGGCGCGCGATGGATGATGCATAGATTACAAAATTTGCTCCGAAGAAGAATCCTATGAGGCTTACATCAAGGAGGAGAAGCCACTGGGGAAGATGCAGCAACAGTGCCATGCAGACAACCGACAAACCAAATAGGGAAATCGGGATGCTCTTGTATCCCAGCTTGTCAAACATATATCCCCAAGCAATCCTCCCAACAGTATTTCCAACGGCAAACAGCGAGATGGCTAGGAGGGACAGGGGCCGTTCGAGACCTCCTTCGGCTACAAGGGGGATGAGATTCCCATTGATTAGAAGGCCTGCAAAGGTGCCGGAAAAAATACCTATTGCACATATCATAAACTGAATGCTGAGAACTTCCCTCATCCCAGCTCTTCTTGGTCGGGTCCTGCCCTGTGCCGTAGGTACTGACATGAACAAAGAGGCCACGAAGAGTATCAAGCCGGAAACAAAACCCCACCACCGGAATAAAAGAAGGATGGGCATGCCACCGCTCAAGAAATATCCAGCCACAGTGGAAAGGAGTATCGCACCACTTCCAAATCCTGCCACCGATACTCCTGTCACCAAACCCTTGTTATGGGGAAACCATTTGATTCCCACGGTCAGCGGACAGACATAGCCAAAGCCTATGCCCGCTCCGGTGAGGACTCCTAGCCCTAGCAACAAAAGAATATAGGAACCC
>CAZGOK010000476.1:0-1458 GCA_964527665.1 uncultured Sphaerochaeta sp. | reverse complement strand
CAGTTGGCTTGGTTATGGCCCGGCTGTATTCACCGTTGCTGCCGACAAACACTCCTGCGTTGCTGTCACTGTTAAGAGACTTGCTATAGTTAATTCTGTGTTGTTGTGAACCCATTGGTATCCTCCGGGCCCTATAGTCCTCTATTCCCTTAAACTACATAACCGTGTAGTTGGCGTGACTGACACAGAGGATTAGCAATACTGTAGAGGTAATGAGGATATTTCTAAAGAAAGGTTCTTGCATGGCCTAGACAGTGTCAGTATTAAGTAATAACCTCAATAGTGACCACTAAAGTGACCACTATACAGGGAATTGCAGGGAATGCTAGGGAGAACTAAGGATGAGTAAGTTGTTATCAAACAATGGATTGGGAGTTTCTGGGAACAGCTGGGAAACATCAAATCTAGGTTCAGGTCCTAGTGACCGAAAGGTTGTGAAAGTTCAAATCTTTTCCTGGGTAACATATTGAGAGGTAAGTAATTACCTCTCTTTTTTATATTCAATCAATCCTACCATATATCCAAACCCCATATAAGATAGCTTTCTTTTAGCGGAAAAGGTAGTGTTTTTATGCTTGTGATGTATTTCCAGCTTCATATCCCTATTGTATGAGTTGTACGAGACACATTTACTGTAAAGTACTACCGTAAATAACATTCCTTAGGCTGATCTATCAACGTAATCCCTGTAACATCGGAAGAAAACGAAAGTTTTTCATATAATAACAACCATTTTTTTCCCTTTCTCAAGATTTGGTATGAAAGCGTATAATAACAAACCAAACTCGATAGAATACTTCATGTACTTCTGAAATTACGGACTCTAAAATTTGATGTATGGATGCGGCGTTGCCGCTAAACAACTATTCAAGTTTTCATGATTCCTAACAAGGAGGGGCAAATGAAAAAAATTCTATGTGTACTGATGGTACTGGTTATAGTGGGAGGGGGCGTTCTGTTCGCAGCTGGTCAGAAAGAGTCAAATCTGATCAAGGTGGGTATTGTAAACCTTCCACCAGAAGAATCCGGATATCGGCAGGCTAATGTTGAAGCCATGAACAGCGAGTTTTCAAAAGAAAACGGCTATGACGCAAGACAAACCAACACAGGCGACAACAGCGAGCAAATCGCTGCGGCGAAAGGGTACATTCGAGAGGGAGTGGACTTTCTTCTAATCTCAGCCGCAAACGCTTCTGGATGGGATGATACCTTAAAATCTGCAAAAGACGCAGGGGTACAGGTTATTCTCTTTGACCGCTCGATTGATACCGACGAATCAAATTTCCAGGCAGCAATTCTCTCGGATATGGCTTACGAGGGCGATAAAGCAGTAGAATGGGTATTAAGCTTGGACCTTGATGAGATCAATCTGATCCTTATTCGCGGACAGATGGGTTCTGCAGCTGAAATTGGCCGGAGTGCAGCAGTACTTGACGCCGCAAAAGCAGGCAAACTCAA
>CAZGOK010000475.1:0-1458 GCA_964527665.1 uncultured Sphaerochaeta sp. | reverse complement strand
GTTTTTTGGAGGAATTATGGCTAAAGAAAGAATTCGGGTAAGGTTGAGAGGCTTTGACATTGAGCTTGTTGAACAGAGCTCAAAAGCAATTGTAGAAACTGTTGTCAGGGCTGGCGCTACTGTGTCAGGTCCTGTCCCTCTCCCGACTCGTGTCAATAAGTACACTGTCCTGAGATCGCCCTTTGTCAATAAGACATCTCGCGAACAGTTCGAGATGAGAACCCATAAAAGGTTAATTGACATTTTGGATCCTACGTCAAAGGTCATGGATGCCCTCATGAAGCTTGAGCTCCCTGCCGGTGTAGATGTAGAGATTAAACAGTAAGAGAGTTGAGGTAAGAGATGTTAGGGCTTATCGGCAAAAAAGTTGGAATGACACAGGTGTTTGACGCTCAAGGCAGATTGACACCCGTGACGGTTATAAAAATTGAGGGCAATGTTATTGTCGCAGACCGGACTGAAGAAAAGAATGGCTATGTAGCCACAGTCATTGGTTCCGTCGACAAGAAAAAAAGCACTGTCACCAAGCCGTATGCTGGTCAGTTCACAGATATATGTGAACCGAAGCAGATTGTAAAAGAGTTCCGTAATTTCGATAAGGAAGTTACGGTCGGCGAAGTGTTAGGCGTGGATATATTTAAGGACACCACTTTTGTGGATGTCACCGGAATTACTAAAGGTAAAGGTTTTGCCGGCGGTATGAAGCGTCATAACTTTAAGGGTGGACGCGCTACCCACGGTTCGAAGTTTCACCGAGATATCGGAGGAACAGCAATGTCCTCTTCTCCTGCCCGTACTTTCAAGGGTACTCGTATGGCTGGCCATATGGGAAATGAGAAGTTGACCGTGCAGAACCTAAAGGTTGTCCGGGTCGATGAAGAGATGCAGGTCCTTATGGTAAGGGGAGCAATCCCTGGTCCCGCCCAGAGTGTCGTCATCGTCAAGAAAGCGATAAAGAAGTAGGGGCGAAAGATATGGAAACCAAAGTCTTTTCTATTGACGGCAAGGAAGTCAGGACCATCGAGTTGAACGACAGCGTCTTCAACCGCGAGGTCAGTGATGGATGCATCTATCATGCCGTTAACAATGAACTTGCAAACCGCCGAGTCGGTACTGCAAGCACAAAGGGTCGTTCTGAAGTTCGCTACAGCAACGCTAAACCTTACAAGCAGAAGGGAACAGGCAATGCAAGAGCAGGTGACAAGAAGTCACCGATCTGGGTTGGTGGTGGAACGATGTTCGGACCAAAACCCCGAGATTATAGCTATGTGCTCCCCAAAAAGGTGAAGCGGCTTGCTATGAAGAGCCTTCTCTCCCTGGGTGTTCAGGAAGAACGGCTTGTTGTTGTTGAGGATTTCACTACAGCTAGTGGCAAGACCCAAGAAATGAGTGCAATCATCAAGAACTTCGTTCAGGACGAATCAAGAACAATTCTCATCCTCAAGGATGATGATGTAA
>CAZGOK010000474.1:0-1463 GCA_964527665.1 uncultured Sphaerochaeta sp. | reverse complement strand
GTTTGCAAGAAACTTTCAGACGAAGCTAAAGTGATGAGAACTGCCCACTCTTGAGCTAAATAAATTTACCCTGAAATTCCCTCCAATCTCTTTCAATTCAGGTTCAGGTAGGCCAGCTTCTTTACAGGATTTCAAGATTCGCGGAATTCCACTGCCCCATTGCTCAACAATCTTCATATAGGAAAAAGCATGAACGAGACTACGGTTTCTCGGCTTGCTACAGCCATTTTTTAGGTCTTCAATGGACAGTCCACCAATGAGCAACCCTGGTGAAGTTACCTCAAGTCGGTCATCAAAGATTGCAACCTGCATTTTTGATGGGTCAAGATACGACCGATGACTAACTCCATTGGCGATCAACTCACGAACACTATCGACAGGCAATTCATATATATCTTTTCGATACAGGCCATTAATTTCGGATCCCATACGGATATTCCTGAGAACAAAAGAATAGGCCTCATCAATCTCTTCATACAGGGGCCCATGATATTCTTTGCGATCGAGAAACACAGTTCTATCTGTACCCTTGAACACAGCGCATTGAATTGATGTTTCCAAGAATGGATTTTTCGTCAGTAACAGAAAGCCATTTGTAGGAAACACCTTTCCTTCTCTCTGAACTAACAATCCCCATGCAATCAGATTTTTTTCTACCACCCGTTTTATTTGGAGTTTTTCAGCCGCGGATGTACAGTGACTCAGGGCATACTCATACATGGTGTTGCACAATGCTTCAATTTCTTCTTTTGTGACAGTCTGATTAGCCGGAACTGTTTGGTCATAGCTTTTGTTCTCACCTTGGAAAATCAATTCCCTTACTACAAAGTCATCAGCTTTCCGAGTTGTTCCTGAAATTCGAATATACGTACCATCCATCATGCCTCTTGCCTTGATAAAATAAGGTCTTCGCATCCCAGGAAAAACCTGTACGATAATAATCGTTTTATCCTCAATGGTCTGATATTTGATCTCAAAGTCAGCCATCGGCTGGATGCTATCCACTATAGCATTAGTAATTCGATCGGCAGTGGCAAAAACAGCATCCTGTGGGATACCAATAATTTAGCAGGTTTCGTCTTCAATTCCAAAAACCAACCGGCCTCCGTTTCCATTAGCAAAAGCAATTACAGTTTTAAGATACTTTTCACTATTGGGTGGAACATCCTGCTTATATTCAACATTCTTAGATTCTCCTGCAAATAATTCTTCCATTGCCATAATCATGTTCCCCCTGGTAATAGACGTATCCTTTCTTCTCCATGGTACCATCCTTTCGGGGATAATAGTCAAGCTTCTTTATAAATAGTACCATCAGGGCAGTCCTTTCTGGAATTGTCCTTTTGGTTTGGGCTTCTGATATTATTTTTGACAAAGGCCCTTTGTACTGTCATACTGATTTCACTAGGGAGGCTTGTATGAAAGAGATTCAGCTCTGCATGAGCGAAATGCGTGATTTTTTC
>CAZGOK010000473.1:0-1467 GCA_964527665.1 uncultured Sphaerochaeta sp. | reverse complement strand
GACTTGTGCCTGTAAGTAGATGATTATAAAGCAAATAGCAGTAGTGTTTGCTATGTGAGTATTAGCGCCTAAGAACACCACCATTCGCAAGTTCAGCACCACCTGTAGCAAGAAGGGCACCATTTTTCGTTTGCATGAAAAGCACCACCAATTGCAACATGAGCACCACTTGCCCAAGTGCAAGCTTAATGCCACAAAAACTATTTTATAATCCCCCCCAAGTCCATTTTCATACCTCAGAATAAAGACAATAGAACAGTTCAGTTCTGTTATCAAATTTTGAGGAGGCCAGAATGGCCAGAAAAATCAAGGTTAGGCTCATACTTGAGCTTAGGTCGCAAGGGATGTCGATGAATGAGATATCACAGACAAGGCGAATCTCAAAACATTCCGTATGCCAAACCTGCAGTGCAGCCAAAGACAAGGGATTGGAATACAGTGATGTAAAGGAAATGACTGAAGATGTGTTGTACCATCTTCTTTTTCCAGCAAAACACTGCAATGAGGAAGTTTTTGCGAAGTGGGATATGGACTATGTTCATAAGGAACTTGGCAAGAGAGGGGTCAACTTGAAACTCCTTCACGTCGAGTATCTGGATGAGTGCAGTCGCAAGGATGCAATTCCTATGAGCTACTCTAAGTTTTGCAGAGACTACAAAAGCTATACCTACCAGGGGAAATTCACCAGCCACATTGAGCATAAGCCTGGAGAGAAGATTGAGGTCGACTGGTCAGGTCCTACCATGGAATATATTGACCTGGATACAGGAGAGCTGGTAACAGTGTACATATTTGTGGCTACACTTCCCTACAGTCAATACACATATGTCGAACCCTGCCTAGACATGAAAGAGATAGCTTGGATCCAGTGTCATGTTAACATGTGGGCATTTTTTGGAGGATCCACACGACGACTTATTCCAGACAACCTAAAGACCGGTGTTATAAGGCATCCGAAAGAGGGAGATATCATCCTCAATGATGCATATGAGGATCTGGCTATTTATTATTCGACTGCAATAATGCCCGCTGGAGTTAGGAAACCCAAGGAAAAAGCATCGGTGGAAGGAAATGTTGGCATCATAGCGACGGCCATCATCGCTAAACTCAGAAACAAAAAGTTCACATCCTTTGCCGCGCTGAAGCTTGCAGTAAGTGAAAAGTTGTCGGAATTCAACCGTGAGGAATTCCAAAAACGTGAAAAGAGTCGTTACCTTGTCTTTGTGGAGGAAGAACAGTCCCGGTTGAACCCTCTTCCTAAGTACCCCTATGAGGTGTGTACTTGGTATTATTCCCGAAAAGTCCAAATTAACAGCCACATTGCATTCAAGAAGAACTTCTACTCCTGCCCTTGCAAGTATCTGGGAAAGAAAGTCGACATCAAGGCAATGAAAAGTAGGATTGAGGTCTATTTCAATAAGGAGCGAATCAAGACCCACGAGGCTTTCGGTGCCAATGTGACAAATA
>CAZGOK010000472.1:0-1469 GCA_964527665.1 uncultured Sphaerochaeta sp. | reverse complement strand
GAAGGCGGAAACCGATAAGTACGGCTACGGGGGTCATCGCTACGCGAAGACCGTGCACGAGGTTTACCCTCCACTCTGGAAGGCCTTTGGAACGGGCTGTCTTGATGTAGTCCTTGTTCAGGGAGTCCAGCATGCTGGAGCGACTGTAGCGCATGACCCCCGCTGTCAGGGACAAGCCAAGGGTAAGCGCTGGTAGTACCAGATAATCAAGTCGCAAGAAGAAAGATTCCGAGCCGGGAGTCATTCTGCCCCCTACCGGAAGCCATTGCAACTTGAAGACAAAGAACATGATCATGATAAGACCAAAGAGGAATTGGGGTATCGCCACCCCGATCATGCCGAAGACGGTGAGGACGTTGTCTACCAATGTGCCTTTTTTAAGGGCGGAGACAACACCAAGCAAACTTCCAAAGAACGTGGAGATGATCAGGGCCGCTATGGAGAGTTCCAAGGTTGCGGGTAACTTGCTTGCCAGCAACTCCGATACCGCTACCCCACTTTGGAGACTGTAGCCGAAATCCCCTTTGACGATATCCCCTAGCCAGCTCACATAACGGACAAGGAAGGGATCATTGAGTCCCAACTCGTTTCGTAATGCTTCCAGCTTCTCTGGGGCTATGGTTGCTAGGGCATCAGGGGGGATCATGAAGTCCACCGCGTCCCCTGGCATGAGATCCACACCAAGAAAGATGAGAAAACTGATGGCAACCAACATTGGAATGAGCAGCAGAATCTTTCTAATAATAAAGTTAATCATAACCTGACACCTCGAATCTATTGAAAAGATGCCGGGAAGAGTTTGCTACCCTTACCGGCAAAACTACCATACCTGATTACTTGATGTTGGCAGGATGTGGATACTGGTTCATGTAGAACATGCGAGTGTACCTGATATTTACAGGAGTTACCGTCATGCCCGTAACATTTGCCATACCCTGGGCGTCTTGGACGTTCTTGCTCCAAGCATAATCAATCTTTCCACCTTCAGCATTTTTCAGGAGGTTTGCGTCATTCTCCACAGAAGAGTACATGTAGATTTTCTTGACGTTCCCATTGCCCTTGAGGAAATAGTTGGTGTTTCTCTCGAGGATTCCATAGTTGCCCAAGACAGTATCAGATACCTTGAAAGGTCCGGTGCCGACAGGGTTCTGCCAGAAAGCATTCTGCTGTGCTGTAATGGGGTTTGATCCCGCAAGCAGATGTGAAGGCAGGATTGGCCACTGGCTGAACGTAAGCAGAGCGTTAGGATCGAGCTTTTCGAAGGTGATTGTGACGGTATTGTCCTTGATGGCGATGCCGCTGATATGATCGGTTTTCTTGTCCAGGAAGTCCTTGGCACCCTTGATGGAGCTGTAGGTGGTTACTGCAACTGCATTGAGGCCGGGAATCTGCAACAAGTATTCAATGCTGAACCGAACGTCTTCGGCGGTGAAGGGTTTGCCATCATGCCACTTGACGCCACTGCGAAG
>CAZGOK010000471.1:0-1479 GCA_964527665.1 uncultured Sphaerochaeta sp. | reverse complement strand
AGCTCTTATTGTAAAGGTAGCTGGCAGAGATGGCAAACATCTCAGTCAGTTCAAGGGTGAAAGCTTGTTCAGTGCCAAAGTAGACGCTGTGTCCTATATTATTAGAAGGAAAGCCAACAATTGCATTGTAAATATTTCGCCCGAAGAGCGTCCCCTCATAGCGGAGAGCATTAAGCTTCGTGGTAAACGTAAAGTCTCCCTGTAATCCTTTTTCAGTCTCTAGGCTAGCATTGCCAGAAGGTCCCCAAACAGGATCAACCCAATAGAGTTGGCTAAAGGTGGGAGGGCTTTCTGCATAGCTTACATTGGCTTTAATTGCACTCTCTTTACCAATGTTGTAGATGGCCCCAAAGGATGCATTGGGTGAGAAAGCCTCGCGATCACTGAGATAGGTTAGGTTGGTACTCGGATGCAAGGAAAGCAGACCATCAAGCAGATAGATGCTTGCATGAGCATAAATAGCGGGAGCAACTCGGTTTTCTTTGCCTACATTTGTGCTGTCTATATAATCAAGGGCAAGGTCAACACCTGTAACTATATTAAAGGTATCTTCAAAATCCCAAGTTCCTTCCACAAGGAAATTTCCTTTGTTCTTGTTGTGTATGCTATCACTACTGCCAATATGGGCTAATATTCTACCATAGGTGTAGTTGAGCTCGGTTTTTATTTTTCCACGGTTACTACCTAAGTCGGTATGGGTAATAGTATTTTTTGTACTAAGGAGAATATCCTCTTGATAATCCGTTGATGAAGGACTACCTGTAGAACCAGGAAGGCCAAGGTTTTTGTAATTTGCAAGGTTGTGTGAAGAGACTTCAATATAGTCACCAAAAGCTCTACTTGCGTTGATGCCTCCATGGATTGCATAGATTTGGGCATTTTCTCTGAGAGCCTTTGTGGGGGTACCGTCATAGGTGTAAGCATTCTGCGCGACAACTCCACCGATATTGGCTAGAAGGTTGGTCCCTTGCAGGGTGTTGGCATACGTTACATCGACTTTCTGACTATCTACGAGTGATAACCAGTTACGTGTATCAGAAATACCATAATCCTCAGGAAGGAACGATCCATTTTCAACAGTAATAGAGAACGGTTTGTCTGTAGCCATACCCTGTCTAGTAATGATGTTTACCATACCACCAATGGCATTGGTTCTACCGAGGTTGCCGGACCCACTTTTGATAATTTCAATACGTTCAATTGTGCTTATAGGAATTAAGGAAAGATCCACAGATGCTTCATGAGCTGAGGATAAAAGGACGCCATCCAGAAAGACTAAGTGCTTTTCAGAACCTGCGCCACGAACAGTAATAGTCTGTAGAGCTCCTAAGCCCCCTTTTGAGTTAAAGGTTGTTCCTATTGCCTTGTTTACTAGATCACCTGTTGAACTAGCATTGTATGCCTCGATCTGAGCTCTAGTTATGACTGAGACAGATGAGGAGTTGTTTGTTTCTGCTTGTGCGAATGCTACGTCTGATA
>CAZGOK010000470.1:0-1480 GCA_964527665.1 uncultured Sphaerochaeta sp. | reverse complement strand
TGGTTGGTATGGGCATGATCTACGAAAAGACCCATGACGGAAAACAACTTAGAAGGGAGTTAACCTTTCATGAGAAAGAGCTTCTTTTCCAGAAGTATCACAAACAAAATGAGCTGGATGTAGCAACAGCTGTTGCGCAAGCGATCAGGGATACTGGAGTAGCTCTGATAATCGACTGCCATACCTTCCCCTCTGTTCCGCTTCCCTTTGAAGCGGAACAGAGTATCCCACGCCCTGATATCTGTATCGGCACTGACGGGTATCATACCCCCGATCGCCTGCTGAAGCTGGTACAATCTTATTGTGTTGCTAGTGGATACTCGGTTGCGATCAACTCACCCTACAGTGGGACCTATGTCCCCTTAGCTTTGTATAAGGTCAACAAGAACTGCCTGTCCATCATGATAGAAGTGAACCGTTCACTGTACATGAATGAGATGACAGGGGAAAAGTTACCAGCTTTCACTGAGGTGCAGCAAAGGCTTGGAGTGCTCTTGGATCTGGTAGGGCAAACGATCATACAATCCCTTCTTTGAAGACAGACGTACGTTAGTAACCACCAAGTGCAATCACCGCCATCATCGCATTACCCGCAGTTTGTCAGTTGACACTACATTTGACTTTCCTCGCCTGGGTATCATCCATGCTGGGCAAACAAAAGCATCTCCCTTTTCTCTTGAAAAAGGAGATGCTCTGTTTTCTAATCAAAAGTTAAAGATTCTGATCACCTACCAAAGAAGATCATAGTATTGTTCTATGTCTTTGACTTTCCTTGCATACACCTGCTGCATGGACTGCTTTTCAAAATAACTCTGTATTTTGGTTGAATCAAACTCTTCGCCAGCTAGATAACCAGCAAAGGTAATCCCTAACTTTTCTTCAATCGGGGCTACTGAACCCTTGTAAAATCTATAATGTTCAAATGTCCTCTTATACACGCTTGAACTTGTTGAAGCGATTAGTTTTGGCACCCCATTTTCAACCTTATACAGGTGATAGACATCATTGATGGTTTTTTCGCAACAAATGTTATTTTGTCATATATTCCTGCTTCCAAACCTTTTTCAGCTTCAATATTATTGGGATCCTGTGCAAGGATTGCTTCATATCCAGCTCTTTCTAGGGGGTTTTCTGTAGCCCAAACAGTTTCACGGGAGCTTTGAGCCTTTGGCACACGTCAAGTCTGATTCGCCATTTCAGGTTGGAAGACCATTGTATACGTCCTTGTCTGATCATGCTGACTTGAGAATATACTTGGTTTTAAGATTATCATGATTGGATGCTCATACATATGATGAGTTGGTTGTATTCTGTTTGATAGGTTTCACCCTAAGCAAAACAGCAGTGCCTGTCAAACAAGCACTGCTGATACGTCCAATATGTTTCCATGCCACCAGGGGCATGAACCTTTACATCAAGCCGATCTCCCTGTAGTACCGTGCAGCACCTTCATGAACAGGAAGTCCTGCAAGGTCTTTGA
>CAZGOK010000469.1:0-1490 GCA_964527665.1 uncultured Sphaerochaeta sp. | reverse complement strand
ACCTCCCCCACCCCGTGAACCTGTAGGAATTGTGTAAGGTCCTTGGGAACCTTTGAAGCCATATCATGAAGGGTCTTGTCGCTAAAAATGATATACGCCGGAAATCCATGCTCGTCTGCCAGCTTCTTTCGGACACCTTTAAGACAATCGACAAGATCGGGATCACCATCATTGGACGGAGGTGTCTTGTGTTGGGATGCATCGGCTTTCCTCTCTTCAAACGTTTGGAACTTGACCAGGGGGACACTCATTTCGCCCTTGAGTACCGGCTTGGACAAAGAGGTCAGATGCAATGTCATCCCTCGGTCATACGCAACAGAGACATACCCTGCGTTGATGAGCTGTGAGCCATATTCGATCCACTGCTCATACCTGAGGTCTTGTCCGACACCAAAGGTCTTTAGCTCGTGCCATCGCATCTCTATAATCTCCTGGGCTTGGCTTCCCCGCAAGATCAGGGCACAGTGGCGTAAGGTAGAGCACTCTTTTGTGCGATAGATCGCCGAAAGAAGCTTCTGGGCAACAATGGTTCCATCAAAGGTTACAGGCGGATGCTCACACACATCACAATGCCCGCAGTCTTCAGCAAGCGTCTGCCCAAAGTAGGATAGGAGGATACGACGGCGGCAGATCGAAGCTTCTGCGTATTGTTTCATCCTATCCAATTTCGCCACAAGCAACTCCCGGCGGTCAGGGCTGGCATTATCGATAAACCTGAGTTGTTGGGCGACATCAGCGTAGCTGTAAAAGAGGAGGGTGTCTGCAGGAAGTCCGTCCCTACCCGCCCTTCCGATCTCCTGATAGAACCCTTCAAGGTTCTTGGGCAGGTTCCAGTGGACGACCCAGCGGACGTTTGATTTGTCGATTCCCATCCCAAAGGCTACAGTGGCACATATGATGAGCGTTTCATCCTTGAGGAATGCGTCTTGGCTGCGATGACGATCATCGGTGCCCATACCAGCATGATAGGCATCGGCCTTGTACCCCAATCGGTTGAGTTTTTCAGCCAACTCTTCGGTAGCAGCACGGGAGAGGCAATAGACAATCCCTGCTTGGTTGGGGTGACTCTTCAGGAAAAGCCGCAATCTTTCAAACCGCTTCTGTCCGGGCAAGACCGATAGGTGGAGATTGGGACGATCGAAACTGGACTGGAAGAGTGAAGTCTCATCAATGGATAGTTGGTTCAGGATATCCCGCTGGATGGCAGGGTCCGCAGTTGCCGTCAAGGCCAAGAGAGGAACGCCGGGAAGCATCATCCGTAAGCGGCCAAGCTGTGTGTACTCGGGACGAAAATCATGTCCCCAAAACGAGATGCAGTGCGCCTCATCCACAGCTATTAGGTTGATGTTCCACTTTGTCAGGCTGTTGGCTGTAGAACCTCTGAAAAGCTTTTCCGGACTGACATAGAGCAGCTTGAGCTTGCCCTGTGCAATATCACTGAGAACCTCGTCTGCTTCATCCTCTGATTGGGTACTGTTGAGCAGCGCTGC
>CAZGOK010000468.1:0-1491 GCA_964527665.1 uncultured Sphaerochaeta sp. | reverse complement strand
AATCTTCGCCTTCCCTTGGGGATGATACGGCCGTGAATAGCAGAGTGAGACCTCCAGAGCCGCACATCCGAGAACCAGCCGCTGGTCTCTGAAGCACCCACCGTTGTCGACCTGGATCTTTTTGGGTAGCCCCCGGTTCTGGAAACCTGTCCACAGGGTGTCGAGGAAGGAATCCGAGGACTCGGTAGCATAGAACTTGCCGGAGACGATTACCCTGCTGGCATCATCGATGAGACAAAATAGCTTTGCGGTTATCCTTTTTCCATTGTAGATTACTTTAGGTCCGTGCATGCAGTCGCTGTGCCAAAGATCCAGCACTCCCTCGGCCTCAAAACGGCGCATATCCTTGCCTGCCTTCGGGTCGAGCTCAAGCTCGTGCTCCCTGAAGAATGCATAGATGCCGCTCATCCTGATGGTGTCAGCCGGTGAGAATATGCCCTTGCCCTCGGCCTTCTTGACCAAGGCAGTAAGTGGGATACGGGGGTTTTCCAAGCGAAGCTGTAATAGCTTGTCTGCCGTCTCCCCTGTAATTTTCCTTCTCTTTCCCCTGTCGCTACGGCGTTGGGGAACCAGCGATGCGATGTTCCTTGTCTTCTGATAGGTCTTGTACCATGCCCAGATGGTGGACTCGCTGATGGATGTCTTCCTGGAGCAGGGAATGTTGTACTGCTTCTGGCTTGCTTCCCTCACGAGTCTGGTAAGCTCCCCCTTACCCATTCGCTCGTCAAGCAGGGGGTGGATGATCTGGAACCGGAACAGCGCCTTTTGCTCGTTTTGTGTCATAATGTCCTCCTGTAGTGGCACTATGAAGCTTACTTTACAAGCAACGGCATTACGACTCTCAAACCATGGTGTAGGGAAGGATTTCTTTCTGTGGGAGGATATGCCTCCATGCGTACATAATTCTTGTGGAGTAGTATCGACTGCCTCCTTTGGTGGCTCATGTAGCGGCTCATCTCTTCGGTGGAAGGATTGCCGAAGCCAATGTTGTAGCGAAAATCCTTGTACCAGCGCTGCTGAAGCCACCAGGAGGGGCAGACTGGCACTCCGTCTTTCTTTCTCAGGACATGGCCTGTGGCTATTCGGTAGTCCAGGCAGGTGCCGATTGCCTGGGCGTCGTAGACATGGTTGCAATGTGTGAAACTGGGGATTACCGTGATGGTCGTGCCGCAGGCGGTGCACTTGAACCTTACGACAATGATGTAGACGACCATTCCGAACAGATTCTGGGAGTAACGGACCCTATATTGGTGAATGACCATGCAAAGGTGGGCACCACACTTGTGGCAGGCAATGGGCCTGATTTCATCAACATCCTTTACAGCATACAGAACAACAGATTCCGGGATCTGGTAAAAAGCCCGGAGTTCTTCAGATGCCTCTTGAAAAAATGTATTCCGTGATACACAATGTATAGGCATTGAATTGCTTGATCGGAGAGTACACAACAGCTAAGAAGGACTCTCCGGTCTTTTCCTTTTCTAAGGTTTT
>CAZGOK010000467.1:0-1492 GCA_964527665.1 uncultured Sphaerochaeta sp. | reverse complement strand
CTTTGTTACGGGTCTTGAAGTGCGAACCATGGTCTGAAATGAAGATGATAATAGTTTTTTCATACAATCCTTTCTGTTTTAGGATATCGATAAGGCGTCCGAGATTCTCATCAAGGCTTTCACATGCACCCAGATAATCAGGATACTCCTCCATATAATCACCTTCCAAGGCAGCGAGGTCGCCGGGGATGGGAAAGTCCTTGAACTTCTCCTTTGACCCGATAGGCCCCTGGTAGTGGTTGCTGTCATTCTGGTGATGTGGCTCAATATGGGACACTGTCATGAAGAACGGTTTTTCCCCTGTGTACTGGTCCAGGAACTCCAGGGCAAAATCGGTGATGCAGTCAGCACGGTAGCCCTTGAATTCACGCTTGACGTTGTTCTCGTCGTAGACATATCCACCATAGCCATTGGAGGTGAACTCCAACACATCGGAAGCTCTCCAGAACCCCTCATACCCTCCCCTGAGCTCCTGTGGGATAGGCTTTGTGTGGTAATCGACAGTGGGTGCCTCTTCCAAGCCCCCGGTGGAGGCAAGATGCCACTTACCGATATAGGCATTCTCGTATCCTGCTTCAGTAAGGTAGTGGGCCAAGGTCTTCACGTCGGTAGGCAGGGCGATGTTATTTCTGAAACATCCGGTCTCTGTGGGATAGAGGCCCGTCTGAAAGGTCGAACGACAAGGGCCGCAAACTGGCTGGGGGGAAAATGCGAGGTCAAAACGGACCCCTTCCCCTGCCATGGCATCGAGACGGGGTGTTATGTCCAGACTCTGGCCATAGCACCCGCAGGTATCAAAACGTTGTTGGTCCGAAAAATAGAAAATGATATTAGGCTGTGCCATCATGCGCTCCTCTTTGATTCTTGTATCTTATTTATTCCAATTATTGCAACAGTGAGGACGATCACCACAAGAAATGCGATTGCAATGGGTGATTGTACAAATATCTTATAGCTGCCATCGGAAAGGATGAGTGAACGGCGGAAGTTCTCCTCAGTAATTGCTCCCAACACCAAGCCAAGCAAGACAGGGATGGTTGAAAAGCCCAACTTGCCGAACAAGTATGCAATGACTGCAAATACCAGAGTGACTCCCACATCAAACATGGATGTGTTGACCGAGAAGGCACCGGCGAAACAGAATATGACAATGATCGGGGTCAGGATGGATACGGGAATGGAGACCACCCGGGCAAAATACTTGGTCAGCGTCTTGCCTTGCAAGAACATGAAGATGTTGACGAAAATGAGTCCGATCATGATGGCGTACATCGTAACGCCATGTTTTGCAAAGAGATTGGGCCCGGGGGTAAGGCCGTTGATCATCAGAGCCCCAAGCATGATGGCTACAGCACCATCACCGGGAATCCCCATGGTCAGCAAGGGAATGAGGGTTGCCCCTGTTACGGCATTGTTGGCAGTTTCTGCTGCTGCCATACCTTCGATCGAACCATGGCCAAACTCTTCCTTGTGCTTGCTCATCTGGCGTGCA
>CAZGOK010000466.1:0-1502 GCA_964527665.1 uncultured Sphaerochaeta sp. | reverse complement strand
AACGATGATGTTGATGGCAAGCATATCAAGGGCTGTGCTGGAGGGGAGCTCCCAAGCTTTCCCTCACCAATTCAGCTAGAAACCAACAGGAAAACACCTCTTGATTCTCGTATGTCGACACATTCACCCGCTCCGGCAAGATAGTACCTTACATTCGAAGGAACTGCCCTCTCTTGGTTTACCTGGTACTTTCTTTCTTCAAACCACGTCATGATCACCCTATTTTAGCAATTGCTGTGAAACCTATGTACGACCTTCCTAGTACCAAAAATCCAGGAAGGTCGTACACTAATGGGTCATGAGTGAAAATTCACTTTGTTTGTGAATTTTTATACATTGTGAGTGAATTTTCACTTGAAAAAAGTGAAAGTTCACTGTAAAGTGAAAATGTATGAAAAAGAGAGGTACAGAGCAGTGAAATACGAGACTGAGAGAATTGAGTTTAAGAGTCGATGGAATGAGGCTTACTGCAAAGAAGTCGTCGCCTTTTTGAATTCGGACGGGGGGACCCTGTACATTGGCTTCGATGACAACGGTATTGAAGTGGGTGTGGAAGATGCCGACCAAACCTATACTCAGATAACCAACGCCATCAGGGACAGCATCGCCGGTGATAGTACGATGTTCATCAAGTACACCCTTCAAGAAAACCGAGTAATTCGCATTGAAGTGTCCGAAGGAACCAACAAACCATATTATCTGCTTAAGAAAGGCTTGAAGCCTTCTGGAGTGTATGTGAGACAGGGCTCTTCATCTGTACCTGCTTCGCAGGAGCAGATAAGGCAGATGATCAAGGAAACCGATGGCGATGCGTTTGAAACTATGCGTTCATTGCTTCAGGCCCTGTCTTTCGAGCAAGCCAAGATAACGTTTGAAGAGAAGTCAGTTGCTTTTGGAAAGGAGCACTATCCGAGGCTTGGAATCTCCGATTTGTCCGGATTGTACACACATATAGGGCTGCTCCTTTCTGATCAGTGTGCTCATACGATAAAAGTCGCCCTCTTCGCTGATGAAGCGAAAACTGTCTTCAAGGATACCAAGGAGTTCAAAGGGTCGGTCCTCAAGCAATTGGAAGAGGCGTATTCCTATCTGATGCTTTGCAACCAGGATCGGGCACAGATTGACGGCCTGAATCGTGTGCATCATTGGGACTATCCAGAGGAGGCTATACGTGAAGCGCTATTGAATGCAATCGTGCATCGGGACTACGGCTATAGTGGAAGCATCATTATCAACATCATAGACAAACAGATGGAGTTTATATCGATCGGAGGGCTTGTTTCGGCCTTGACCATAGCTGATATTGGAAGTGGCATCTCCCAGCCTCGAAATCGTCATCTTGCCGATATATTTCATCGACTTGGCTTTGTAGAAGCCTATGGGACTGGAGTGCGGAAGATACTTGCAATGTATAAGGACTGTGAAGAACCTGCTCGAATCGAAGTCACTCCCAATACGTTCAAGATGATCCTCCCAAACCAGAATGAAAATCAGCGAAAGAA
>CAZGOK010000465.1:0-1508 GCA_964527665.1 uncultured Sphaerochaeta sp. | reverse complement strand
TCCATACCATTCTGTATTATCGGAGTGGTGCTGGGACTGCTCGGCTTTGGCTCTACGCTTAGCATTGTCTCCCTGCTTGGTATCATAGCCTTGGGCGGTATTGTCGTGAATAACGGCATTATCCTCATCGACTATGTGAACTTATTGAGAAGACAGAAAGCAGAAAATTCAGAGGATGAGGCAACAGGTGAAGAGGAGAGCGAAGAGAGCCTGCTCAAAGCTATAACAGAGGGCAGTGCTTCACGCCTCAGGCCGATATTCATGACTACCATCACCACAATGCTGGGCGTTGTTCCCATGGCCCTGGCAGCAGGGGAGGGTGCTGAGATATATGCACCATTGGGGCAGGCTATAGCAGGGGGGCTTTTCTCCTCCACCCTGATAACGCTTTTCATCATCCCCGTGCTCTACTATCTTACTGAGAGGCGTGTCCTACGCAAGAAGGCTAAACGATCATGAACAAAAGAAGTATTATTCTGCTACTCATATGCACTCTGACCACAACGCTGCTGCCTAGTGCCACCTTTACCGAAGATGAACTCAAGGGCCTGTTGCTTTCCAACAACCTTGAGCTCATGAGGGCAAGAGATGATCAGCAGCTATCCGTCTTGGACCGTAAGGATGCCAGGGCAGGGTATGGACCCACCATAGACCTGGAGATATCGGGCACGTATCTGCAGAATACTACGATTTTTACGATAGAAGAGGATCCTACATCCCCTCCAAGTTTTCCTCCCACTATCTTTCCTCTGGAATTAAAAACAGAACCAACGCTCTACAACTTCTCCCTCACCATGACCCAGCCCATCTGGACGTGGGGAAAGCTTCGTAACGGGGTGGCGATGACTGAGAAGCTTGTCGAGATACGCCAGAAGCAACGCTTTGCCCTGCAGAAGAGGCTGCTTGCAGAACTACAGAGCCGCCTCTATGCCCACTACTATCTGGGTTCTATGGAGGAGTTGCTTGCTAAAGAGGTGCTCCTTGCTCAAGAGTTGGTAGGCTTGGTACGGGAAGCCTTTACCAATGGGATGGCCCTAGAGGAGGATGTATTAGAGGCTCGTGTCTCTGCCAGGCAGATAGAACTTGCCAGGGTGCAGGTTTCCCAGCAAAGACAAAAACAACGGTCAGCCATCGGCAGACTGTGTAACATTGACCTTGATGAGAGGGATCGTCTTATCTGGGAGCCTGATGAAGTTCACTTGCGATCGATGCTCGACTATGATTTGAAGACTCTGCAGGCTATGGCAACGGGCAAGAATCAGGAGCAAGTGCGCATTGCCACCCTGATGGGTGAGCTTGCCTCCCTTTCCACCTCCATTGCAAAAGGAGGCCTCTACTGGAAGCCTGATGTGGCCATGCAAGTCGCCTTGGAGTATGGAGGGGCAAAGTTGCCCTTCATCGAAGATGGTTGGATGGATAAGGATGACCATACCTTCAACGTATCGATAGGAATGAAGACCACCATCTGGGACGGGGGAAAGAAATTTCATGAGGTGAGGCGCAACGCC
>CAZGOK010000464.1:0-1509 GCA_964527665.1 uncultured Sphaerochaeta sp. | reverse complement strand
CTCAAGGGTTGGGAAGAATACTATCCCACAAGTCTTTCCGGAGGGATGCAGCAGCGTGTAGGGCTTGCCCGTGCATTGGCTAATGATCCTGAGATTCTTCTCATGGATGAACCCTTCAGTGGACTGGACCCTCTCATCAGGCGTCAAATGCAAGATGAACTGGTCGAGTTGCAGTCGAAGCTACAGAAGACTATCATTTTTGTAACGCATGACTTGCATGAGGCCCTCAAGTTAGGGGACCGGATTGCTATCTTGCGCAATGGTGAATTAGTCCAGGTGGGAAATCCAGAGGATATCATCACCCATCCGGCAGATGACTATGTACAGGATTTTGTACAAGATGCATCACCTGCCAAAGTGCTTACAGCTAGAAGCATCATGAGTGATATCCCTGTCATTACCTATGCATGGGAAGGACCTAAGACTGCCCTGACTCTCATGCGAGGTGAGAAGAAACGCATGGGATATGTGGTAAATGAAAAACGAAAATTCCTTGGGGTCATCACTGCGAAGGAACTGCAAAGACTGGTGGATAGCGGGGAGAAACATAAGACAATTCCCTCCTCTTCAATCGAAAAGGTTGAATCAGTTCATCCTGATGTACTCATAGAGGACCTCTTCAATGTAGCTCCTCTCAATCCTTACCCGATTCCTGTAGTGGATGAACACAATAGGCTTCTGGGTAGAATATCGAGTGATACGATCTTTGATTCAATATCCTCGAATGGAGGTACAAATGAGTAAATTTCCAGAACTATTTACCATTCCGCTGGCACAAGGTGTCGACAATGCAATGGATTGGCTGTTGCTCAACTGGTCCGGATTCTTTGACTTCATTGGGTTTATCATCCTGAAGGTCGTACTGGCATTTGAGGACCTGTTTCTCTTTGTTCCCTGGTTCGTTATTATCCTTCTTGTAGGATTTGCCGGATGGAAGTTGGTCGGGAGTCTGAAGACGGGAATCCTTTTTATGGTTTTCCTGTTGGTGATCGGCCTGTTCGGGTACTGGGACTTGGCAATGCAAACCCTTGCACTGGTAATAGCTTCAGTAGTTTTCGCTCTTCTTGTGGGGCTCCCCTTGGGGATCGTCATGGCAAGAAGTGACCGGGCTGAGAGGATTATCAAACCCATATTGGATGCTATGCAGACCATGCCTTCGTTTGTCTATCTTATTCCGGCTCTGATGTTCTTTGGCATGGGAAAGGTACCTGCAATGTTTGCAACCATCATCTATGCTGTTCCTCCTGTGATTAGACTCACCAATGTAGGGATCAGGACAGTTGACGTTGAGGCTGTGGAAGCTGCCAAGGCATTTGGTGCAACAAAAAGACAGATTCTGTTTGATGTGCAGCTCCCCCTTGCAAAACCCTCAATTATGGTTGGTATTAACCAGACCACAATGATGGCCCTTGCAATGGTAGTAATAGGCTCGATGATCGGAGCCAAGGGCCTGGGGATGGAAGTCCTCCTCGCAATTGGAAGGATTGAAGTGGGACGAGGCTTTGAAGC
>CAZGOK010000463.1:0-1512 GCA_964527665.1 uncultured Sphaerochaeta sp. | reverse complement strand
CTTTTTTGGCTAACCGAGCTTGGAGTTAGATTGCTTTCTAGTAAGTACTTAACTCCTCACCTATGGGTAAAGTGGACACAAAACTGGACACAACCCTATAAAAAAGGTAAAAATGCAGACTCCGTACAGGTTCACCCACCGAAAAGGGCACAAGATTCAGGTCATGTTCCGTCACATCCCAGGCAAGTGGTTCACGACAGGAACCGATAAGATGGTTGAGGCCATCAGGTTCGCAGAGGCCGAGCTGGTAAGTACCCAAGCCAAACGAGGGAGAGTTCCTACCGTCAAGGAGTTCTCCAGAGGGTTCTTCACGGAAGACAGGTATGGGTACAGGCTCCGCAATGAGAAGCGCAACCTCGTGTTCAAGAATGGGTTCTACAAAGGACACCAAGGACGGCTCAACAACTACATCATCCCTTCCTTCGGTGATTATCTCATAGACTGCATCACGGATATCATGATCGAGGACTGGTTCCTTGGTCTTGTATCGGTGAACAAGGGCACGGAGCTTTCGGATAATGCAAAGAATAAGGTCTTGGCCACACTGAGAGTTGTCTTCTAAGAGGCCCAGCGCCTGAGCTTCATCAAGGACAGTCCGGCTGCAAAAGTCCATATGATTAATGAGATCAACAAGCAAAGGGTCCCCTTCACCCTCCCCGAGCTGAGCATACTGTTCCCCACGGATGAGAAGGAGTTGCTCAGGATATGGGGTACCCGACTGTGGGCAACCTACTTTCTGGTCATGCGTGATACCGGCTTCAGACCTGGAGAGGTGGCTGCACTGACCAAGGACAGCTATGTACCCCAATTCCGCGGGATCTACACCGAAAGCTCCGTGGATGCAATCACAAGGAAGATCCAGAAGTCTATCAAGACCACGAATAAGGGACAGCCCTACAAGGTAGGCATCCTATCCAAGCAGACTATAGTGCAAATGGGGAGGCTGATCCTTGAGACGGAGGGAGAACAGCTATTCCTTAGCGTCAACGAAAAGCTCTTTCGTCCTGAAGTTGCAAACAAGCACTTGAGGGCCTCTTGTGCCCGTGCAGGTGTAGATATCGGTGAAAGGACCCAATACTGTCTCCGTCACAGCTTCGAGACGAACATGTCGGGTAAGATTACAGGAAAAGATATGCTTGAGCTCATGGCCCATACTTCGTACCACGGTGAGTATGACCACCGTACCCCCCATCAAATACTGGAGCAGCTCCAGCCTGTGGGGGATGTACTGGACAGCCTAGCGTGACAGGATTGCTATGACAGCGTACTTGGCGGGGTCGTAGATGTCTTGCCTATACATAGCTGACCAGCTTCTGTTGGTTCCTGGTCAGCACTCTTATTGCTCAAGACCTATAAGACTAGTGCCGTTCATGTTCCTCCTGTGTAGGAATAATGAATTGATGCATTATGCTTGGATGTGGAATTCACAGGATTGCCCTTCTCACCTTTGGCACCGTCCCTGTTCAAGAGGATGACCGGACTGGATTTTCTTTCCCATCCAAAACCCTTTTA
>CAZGOK010000462.1:0-1512 GCA_964527665.1 uncultured Sphaerochaeta sp. | reverse complement strand
TAATACATATAGCTCAAGACCCTACTTTTGAAGAATATACGTCATACAAGACAAGAACATACCAATGCTGCAGAACCAATGTGCAGAAATATCCTTGAATGTAGTATCTCAACTGCAAACTATAGGTATCTTGACTTTTATATTGCAAGTAATTATATTGTGCTATATGGAGATTACAACTATGAAAAATCAATTTTTAGAAAGCATTGCGCTCAGGCGATCGATATATAACCTTGGCAATACCCTACCCGTTTCAAAAGATGAGGTAACCAAGACAATTCAAGAGGCAATACGCACCAGCCCTTCCCCATTCAACTCACAGAGCGCTCGCGCTGTCATCCTGTATGGAGATGAAAGCAAAAAGGTATGGAAGTTTGTACTTGATGCCCTGCTGAAGATTGTTCCAGCGGATCAGATTGAGGATACCAAAAACAAGATAGCTTCCTTTGATTCTGGTGTTGGCACTGTCTTGGTATTCGAGGAAATGGCAGTAGTCAAGAATCTGCAGGATGCTATGCCTCTGTATAAGGAAAACTTTGCCCTATGGAGCCATCATGGCACTGGGCTTACACAGTTCTCCATATGGTCCGCCCTAGCGAACATCAAGGTGGGAGCATCGCTTCAGCACTATGGTAACCTCATAGAGGATGCCGTGAAAAAAGCTTGGGATTTGCCCTCCTCTTGGTCTCTCATTGCCCAGATGCCCTTTGGTTCCATCAAGAGTCCTGCAGAAGAGAAGACCTTCCAACCTATAGAAGAGAGAGTTCTCGTAAAGGGATAGTACGTTCTTATGGTTAGATCCACATCTGACAAGGATAGCTTTATATAGCTATCCTTGTCAGTTTGTTCATGTTTGTATATTTGCATCTTTCTTCTGTTCTGGTTTCGACCTATGATGGGTATGGAGGAAACAGAGATGAAACCTAATGATAGTATTGTTACCTATTACCATACATACGAATCCCCATTCGGACCCATCACACTAGAGAGTGATGGGAACTCCCTGACACGCTTGGATTTTGGACTAGGAGAACAGCGCAACCCTGTTTTCTCTTTCTTGGACATATTCAACAAGGCAAAAGAGCAGCTAGACGAGTACTTCTCAGGTGAAAGGAAAGCTTTTACGATTCCTTTGAAGACTGTGGGTACCGTCTTTCAAAAACAGGTGTGGGATGCCCTTTTGCAGATTCCTTATGGAGAGACCCGCTCGTATGAGGATATTGCGATCCAGATAGGAAATCCCAAAGCATGTCGCGCCATCGGCATGGCAAACAACCGGAACAATATCGGCATCATCATCCCCTGTCACCGGGTCATCGGAAAGAATGGCTCGCTGGTTGGGTATGCAGGTGGTCTTGATAAGAAGATCGCATTGCTGGATTTAGAAAAAAAATATAGGTAAGTGCATAGTACAAAGAACACTCCCTTACGGGAGCGTTCTTTAGTGTATGTGAACCGTTGTTCGGCAGCTTCTTATTGCAGAGCAAGCAAGCTAAAGACCAAGGTAAAGAG
>CAZGOK010000461.1:0-1514 GCA_964527665.1 uncultured Sphaerochaeta sp. | reverse complement strand
GAATGTTTCCAGCCCAGCTTGAATTCCAGCAGCCTGAACAGCACCAGCGACACGAAGCAGATGAGGAAATGAGCCCGGATGTGGTCCTGGTTCCAAACGAATACAGGCCTTGCGCTCATATTTGTCTTCGTTACCTTGAATGTCTCCTCAATCTTCCACAGGCCCCGGTACATTTCGATGATATCCTTGTCTGTGACACTCCTGTTCAGTTGCAGGTACCCATCCATCGTGTACCTGGCCTTCTTCCTGAATGGGCGTTCCCCCTTCTCCAGGCCTATGACGTTGGTGCAGATTATATAGTATCCGTCCAATCTTTCATCAGAGGAAAGCTTTTCCTCGTCAAAGGTCACCAGGTATGAGGCCTCGGTTTGCAACTCACCGCTCTTCTTGTCGAAGGGAGTCTTGTTCAGGTATTTTGCCGATCCGTAGTGGCTATCACTACCAAAGGATGACACGGTTCCATCCTTGCCCCTTGCCTTCTCGATGGCAATGGCCCTATCCTTCTTCGCTCGTCGTGCATATTTCTCGCTGTAGAATACAATCTGTCGTTCATTGGTGTTTTCCTTGACCTTTTTCCCCTCGAAATTGGTGACATTGATCTTTTTGGGTTGAAGCCTGCTCTTGTATTTGAAGGTAAGATTCCCATCCTTGTCATATTCAGAGGTATACCCTTCCTGATCCAGCACATAATCGCGAAAGGGCTCATCCACCCTGCGTACGGACTCGCTGATGATGTATCCGTCATGCCTAAGCCTGATGGCTGCCTGGTTGTCCCCTGTCATCATCGCCTTGTCGGTGATATGGATGATATGCTCGTTGTCCAGCTCCAGGGCATCCTCGGCACTGTCCAGGCATTCGGTGAAGGTCACGCAGTCATTCATATTACCCCTGTAGAGGTCGTAGGAGACGGGAATGCCGTTCTCATCCATGAACAGTCCCATCTGCACTATCGGGTTGGGCCTGTGCTCCTTGCACACGCCCCTCTTTCGCAGCCCGTATCGGGCAGGATCGTCCTCATCTTTGGTCGGGTCGTCGGGATCGTTGTAGTCGGTCTCAAAGTAATAGTTGGTGACATCATAGTAGAGAAGGAAGATATCCCTTCCATATTCGTTGCATATCATGGTGTGCAACTGTTTCAGCAGGGCAGATCGATGCTTGAGGAAGAAGTCCAGCGAGCGGTAGACATTCTCGATGCTAAAATTGCAGTCCTCGAAGAAGAACCCCCTCCTTTCCCATGCCCCGAGCTTGGAGTCGGGAAAAAGTGCCCTGTTGAACACCAGGAGCTTGAATATGGAGTTCTGGTTATACTTGGCCTTCGTATACCGCCTTCTGTTGTCCATGAACTCATGTATCTCCAGCTGGTGATATATCTTGGAAAGGGCCGCATACCCTATGTTCTTTCTGTTGCTGTCATAATCCTTTGTCGGATCAAACTTGACCAGCTCCTCAGTCCTGCTGATTTCAATGCGGATGGGGGTATTCTCGTCATTTTTCTCCTCAGTCATCTTGCGTGC
>CAZGOK010000460.1:0-1530 GCA_964527665.1 uncultured Sphaerochaeta sp. | reverse complement strand
CAGAAAAACCTCCTATACCCTTTTTATGCAGGTTCCTATACATCTGATTCAATTCGTCTTTGCTTGGGAGATACCAGTCGGCGTACACTACCCCGTCCTTCGTCAACTTCAGGTCGGAACACAGCTTGGCTGCATAATCTGTCTTCTTCCCATAAGGTTCCGCATAGCCAAACGTGGATACTATCTTCTCAGTATTGCGCTTGCCTGACCCAATTCCTGTTGCAGTATTACCTACGCTTGTACCGTAGCCTCCCCAGACTTTATCACCCCATTCAATGCTCGCAGGAGCTGCCTCCATGTATCGCCAGCCATCACTATAGGAGCCCTTGTCATAAAATATATATCCACCAGCAGGACCGAAATCTCCTATATTAAGTCTCTTCGATATTTCGCCATTGCTCCAATCCCAAAGAATTCTTGCTTCCTGCTCCTGTGTCCTCGATACTCCACTTCCTGTAGTCGCAGATGAAACCACCAATACTGCAGGTTTCCCCTTTGTTTCCTCAAGCAGATTGAGCACTTTCCAGGAAACAGGGTCGGCTACCCATGTCGAAGCACTCATTTCGTTCAGTACATATTCAATATCCCCTACCAGAGCCTTTGCCTGGTAGGCATTCATTACCCGCTCATACTCTTTTTGTAGTACTTTTGAATCGGTGCTGTTGATGCTGTGGTACAACTGATACCTGAAAGGAATCCCTTCACACTCTCCAGACAGGAGAATGGGGAATCGCTTGTTCTCCGCATCAAAGGGTTTGACTTCAACGTTAGCAGCAACACTATACCGAGTCCCCGCAAGCCCCTTTTTTGCAATATCCAGCTGTATAGAGAGCTTTTGTGTCTCCGTCTGTTTTTGAACTTCCAGAGCCTTGATTACCTTTGCTCCCTCTGTTTCCAAACCGTTTTTGTATAGTGCGACCCTAGCTTCAAACTCCTTTAGGGTTTCCCAAGGATTTTTCGGATTAGCTGTCTTGTAGTCAGCTAGTTGCCGCTCTCCGTTTACCATCAATTCATTGGTGGTCTTTTCTATCGTCTGATCAAAGCTATTTTCTATCTCTTTGATCGACTGTTCTATTTTCCCGATTGTTTCCAACTTACCCAACGGACCGCTGGCTTGCTCATGTTCCAGATCAAGTCTCTCCAGTTCCTCCCTCTTCTGCTGTGCCTGTAGGGATAGGCTTTCACCTTGTTGACGGACCTGAGCCTCCAGTTGCTGTTTGGCTACCTCTTCCTGTTTCTGCCGGGCAAGGGCCTCTTCTGCCTGTTTGCGCAGTTTCTCTGCTTGCAAAACCTCGAACCGCTTTGCGGCTTCTATGGCCATCGCCTTCTGCTGTTCAATGGAGAGGCGGGTTAGGGTTTCAACATCGGTTGCTTCTGCTATTGCCTTCTGCCTGGCAGCTATCTCATTTTCAAGGGATTGTAGTTCCTGTTCCAAGCGGCTAGAGGATTCCTTGCTGTTTGCCAGTTGCTGCTCTGCAGTCACAAAATAGAAGGATCCTGTAAAGGAGGTATTTACCCAAGGGATTTGCC
>CAZGOK010000459.1:0-1538 GCA_964527665.1 uncultured Sphaerochaeta sp. | reverse complement strand
TCCAGATGTCAGGGCGTATCGGATGCAAAGCCATCTGGTCTGCAACGATCCAGTCTGCCCCTGCGGTGAACTTGGCCATGCAGTCCCCAAAACCTGAGGCTATCATGGGCATCGGGGATGCAGAAAGAATTGCGGTATCAGCAACAACAGCTGTGGGGGCATTGCAAGGTAGGGTCTGTTTGAAACCCTTGATGGAGACAGCCGCTCCATAGGAGGTGTATCCATCAACAGAGGGTGCTGTAGCCACCACCATATAAGGGCGGTCCACCTCAAAGCTTGCACGCTTGGTGATATCGTTGAGGGTCCCTGAACCAAGGACAACAGCTATGCTTGCATCCTGGGCTAAACTTAGGCGTACCCTTTCGATGGAGTGCTCATCGGCATATACTTGCGGAAGAGCATCAAAACAGCACTGCCTGACCTCAATTCCCTGCTGGCCAAGGCTCTGGATAAGGGCAAAACCGCCTATACCCAGGGTATTTCCATCAGAGACCAACAGGGCGGGAGAGTGCCCAAAAGCCTCCACAAAAAGGGACCCTACCCGTGCGATGGCTCCCTCTTCCACTACAGCAATCTTAGTATCCATGATTTCTCCTACGACAAGAGCATACCACAAGCTACCTGTGAAACGGAACCTATCCTCTCTTGCTTCCAGGTCTTTGCCCTTGTACACTTCCCTCATGAAAGCGAAAACCTTCTCCATCCTTGGAGACTCCATCTCCACCTTTACAGGGTGCAACCCCTCTGAAAACGAGATCTTTTATCCCAAGGAAGGGTGCGATGTCCTCTCTGTGGAGCACACATGGTGGCATCTCCTGAAACAGAAGACTGCTCTGAGGCTCATCATGAATGAAGCCTACTCGGGCAGCAGAATAAGCGTGACAGGAGAACGCCCACCCTCCTCCTCCTTCCTTGCTAAAACAAGACAGGAGCGCCTAAAAGGAGATATCATCATTATCTTTGGGGGAACCAACGACTTTGGGCAGGCAGAGGCTCCTGCAACCCTTGAGATCTTCACTGAAGCGTACAACCGCCTAGTCAAAGAGATGCTCGAACAGCACCAAGGAAGCAAACTCTATTTCTGCACCCCGCTGCAACGGTGGGACAGAGCCCTCGATGAGGTGAACATATACAACTGGAGTCAAAAAGATTTGGCAAGGGTCATAAGGGAGGCAGTAAGAAACTATCCAGGGGCAAACCTCATAGACCTAGGCTCCTACCCTATCACCGAGGGTGATGGCCTGCTCTTCGATGGCCTCCACCCTACTAGGAAAGGGATGCGGATGATCGCCTCCCTGATTACAGAAGGGTTGAAGCTCACATAGCAGCGTGAATAGTTCCAAAGTTTCTTTGCTCGCCCTAACAATTTGCATCTTCAGCATCAGAGGCCATCCTCTTATGTTCAGCGGCTAGAAGATTCTCAGCCTGCATTTTTGAGAGGATGGTAGAGACAAGTTCAAACAGTTCCTTATCAGCTGAGTAATCAGCCTCTGCAAAGAAATCGATCCGCTGTTCGCGCATCAGCTTATGGCTGGTTG
>CAZGOK010000458.1:0-1540 GCA_964527665.1 uncultured Sphaerochaeta sp. | reverse complement strand
TGTCCCCTGTCATGTAGGTAGCCATGCTGTCAGGCCAGTGAAGCATGCGCATATCTACAAAGACCAGGCTCTTTCCATTACCGATGTCAACGCTGTCCCCAGTCTTTACCACCCTAAAATTCCATTCTGGATGGTGGTACTGGCCGACAAGGGATTTCACTGCATTGGCTGTACAGTAGATTGGGGTGTTGGGAATCTTCTCCATCAGGTAAGGAAGGGCTCCGCTGTGGTCGACCTCACCGTGATTCATTACGATAAAGTCAATCTTGGTAAGGTCAATCTCCCTTTCAAGATTATCCCTGAACTCCTTTGCATGAGGCATCCAGATAGTGTCGATCAACACTGTCTTCTCTTCCTCGATAAGATACGCATTCTGGGAAGAGCCATGGTTAATGGAATAATCATCCCCATGGAAGCTATCCAGCTCCCAGTCTATCTTACCGACCCAAGATACATTGTTTTTTACCAATCGTTTCATAGTTTGACTCCTTCTGTATATTTCGGAAAGAGAATCGAGTTCTCTTTAAATATATGCAAAAATATATCCTCAACCAGTGTTTTCATTAGGGCATAGGTAGCAACATAGGTCGGGCATCCATCATGAGGAGGGGTGAAAGATCCTGTTACTTCCTGCAGGCTCTTGATCAGGTTCCCTGCTGCCTCATGATCATCTTCTAATGATTCTACCATTAAAATGGACTCAGGTGTAGCTCTCTCTCTCAGCAAAGGGAACACTTCTTCCTCTTCTTCTGCAAAATGCTCTAACAGCTCCTTACGCAAATCACTGAACAAGGAGTGGACTTTCAACAGCTCTTCCTTGTGATTTTTATAGTGTGCCCGGAGAATGGTGTTGAGCTTCTCATCGACATCAGCGATCAGGGTGCGCTCTGTAAGATGGTGGGTAGCCTCAATATGGTCGATGAGCTCGCCGACGCTCATAGCATAAAGCGAGGGGTCTATACTCGCCTTATATTTGTTTTTCGCGTCTTTAAGAAAGGCTGCAAGCTCATAAAGAAAAGTTTCTCTTGCATACCCTGCCTCTGCAATAGACTCATAGAGCATGTGATCCCCCCCGCAGCAGTAGTCAATGTGCTTCTCATTGAGAAATATAGTTGCAAAAGGGTACTCCTTTACAAGGGCCGATAATTTTCTGTTTGTCATGATATATCTCCTATCAAGGTTAAGATACTCTGAAAAGCAGAACCCAACTATGATTCAAATCAACGTATGATCAGATGGGACACCAGATGCAGAAGGCTGGAAGTAGCAGTAAGGCAAAACAGGGACCAGCCTACCCTGTCGCAAGGATTTCCAATGCGGGGATATCCAGCAAGAGTATCCGTTTCTTCCCTGCTACAGAGACCAAACCCCCGTCTTGCATCTGGGATAGCTTGCGATTGACCGTCTCCTTGGTGAGGTTGATGGCAGAGCCTACCTCCTCCTGGCTGAGGAGTACAGCATCCCCACCGGTCTTTCGCACCCTTTCCAGAAGGAACATGGCCACTCGCTTCTCCACACTTTTGGTTGCAAGCATCTCCAC
>CAZGOK010000457.1:0-1540 GCA_964527665.1 uncultured Sphaerochaeta sp. | reverse complement strand
TCAAGATCGAAGCAGTCAACTCTGGAGATGAACATATTCTAGTAATCTGAAAGATAGTTATCTTGACATTGTACTAATGCACCCGTACAATAGTACAAGAAAGGAAATCCACGTGAAACCAGACAGCGAAAGCAAGCTTGAATTCAGTCTCGACATGAAAAGCGGCGTCCCCTTCTACAAGCAGATTATCTTCCAAGTGGAGATGGCTATTGCTGATGGAAGGTTGGGCAAAGGCGCTCAACTGCCCACAGTCAGAAGCCTCGCTGTCGACTTGAGCATCAATCCCAACACCGTAGCCCGTGCCTATGCCGAGATGGAGATCCGCAACATTGTGGTGACCCAACAGGGGTCTGGAACCTTCATCAGTGGCAAGAAAGTAAATCTCAATGCAATTGAACGTGAACAGGTGCTCTCCCAGATGACCAAGGTCTACCTTACCAAGGCAGCCTCATTCGGCTTTTCCTTGCAGGAGATAGAGGCAAGCATCAATGAATTGGGAGCAGAACTGAAACAGAGAGAGGAATCAGTATGAATCTTTACCAAAAGAAATTTGACAGGATCAAGAACATCAAGGGCTTTACCCTCAAGAAGGATTTCAGCTTCGGCTCCCTATCCTACCTCACCCTTACCCTGTTCATGGCCCTAGGCGCATGGGCACAACTCCTTGTCTTCCCCAATTTCCCTCTAGAGGGCATCATCCTTTTGTCTACCTTTGTAATGGTGACCTCTCTGATCATCATGGTCTTACCCTTGTGGCTTACTGTGATGGCAGTGCTCATCATCATGTGGATAGTAGTGATGGGCTATCTCTCTGCCTTCCTCTTCCCCTTGGCAATCTTTGCCACGGTTGGCCTGCTCCTGGCAAGCGGAGTCCAGCTGGTTCAGCACTGGGACAAGGTGATCGTACTGAGGCTGGGCAAGTTCAAGAAGGTCCATGGCTCGGGTCTCCTATTTCTCATCCCTCTGGTGGACAGGATCGCCGAGTTCATAGACATGCGCATACGAGCCACAGACTTCAGTGCAGAGAAGACCCTGACACGCGATACTGTGCCTGTGCATGTCGATGCACTTGCCTTCTGGATGATCTGGGATGCCAAGAAGGCAATCCTGGAGGTGGAGAACTACACTGAGGCAGTTATTCTTTCTGCCCAGACAGCTCTTCGCGATTCCATAGGAAAGTACAAGCTATCATCCCTGCTATCCGAGCGTGAGGAACTGGGCAAGGAAATACAACAGGCACTCGATGCCAAGACAAACCCCTGGGGAGTGACCATCCTTTCTGTTGAGATCACCGACATCATCATCCCCAAGGAGCTTGAGGACTCGCTGAGCAAACAGGCCCAGGCGGAGCGGGAGAAGGAGTCAAGGATCATACTGGGAGCAGCTGAGGTGGAGATCGCAAAGAAGTTCACACAAGCATCGAAAGAATATGCAAACGACCCCGTCGCACTGCAACTGCGCTCGATGAATATGATCTATGAAGGCATTAGGCAGAACAACTCCATGATGCTCCTGCCTGCCTCCATCCTGGACCATATGG
>CAZGOK010000456.1:0-1545 GCA_964527665.1 uncultured Sphaerochaeta sp. | reverse complement strand
GCATAACCGTATTGCCGCTGTCGGCAAGGCGGTTGATGACCTCCATCAGCTTCTTCACATCAGCAAAATGCAGGCCGGTCGTAGGCTCATCCAGGACATAGAGCGTCTTTCCCGTGCCGTACTTGGAGAGTTCGAGACTGAGCTTTACCCGTTGGGCCTCCCCTCCACTGAGGGTTATGGCGCTCTGGCCAAGCTTGATGTAGCCAAGCCCTACCGAGATGAGGGTATCAAGCTTGCGTTTGATGCGGGGAATGGCAGCGAAGAACTCTGCGGCCTCGTCCATGGTCAGGGCAAGGACATCTGCGATGTTCTTACCCTTGTACCTGACTGAGAGCGTCTCCTTGTTGAAACGCTTGCCATGGCAGACATCACACGTGACATAGACATCTGGGAGGAAGTTCATCTCAATTTTCAGCGTACCGTCCCCTTTGCAGTTCTCACACCTTCCCCCTGAGACGTTGAAGGAGAAGCGTCCGCTCTTGTAGCCTCGGGCCTTGCTCTCCGGCAGGGAGGAGTACAGCTCCCTTATGGGGGTGAAGACCCCCACATAAGTAGCCGGGTTGCTGCGGGGAGTCCGACCGATGGGGCTCTGGTCGATGTTGATCACCTTATCCAGATGCTCTACCCCGGTAAGGGTGGAGTATCCGTCGAAGTTGGGGTTCTTCTGGGCAAGCTGCCGCTTGACCGCAGGCAGGAGCACCTCGTTGAGCAGGGAGCTCTTGCCACTGCCGGAAACCCCGGTGAGGACGATCATCTTGCCCAAGGGGATCTCCACATCGACACTTTTGAGGTTGTTCTTGCTCGCCCCCTTGATGACGATCTTCTTGCCGTTGCCCTTCCTGCGTTTCTCCGGGATGGGGATGGTGAGCTTGCCACTCAGGTACTGGCCGGTGATGCTCGCAGGATTTGCCTCGATCTCCTTTGGGGTTCCCTGGGCGGTGATATACCCCCCATGGATACCCGCTCCAGGGCCCAGGTCGACCACATAGTCCGCTTCGCGTATGGTAGCCTCATCATGCTCGACCACCAGGACGGTGTTGCCAAGGTCACGAAGGTTTTTCAAGGTGTCGATGAGCTTCTGGTTATCCCTTTGGTGCAACCCTATGGAGGGTTCGTCAAGCACATAGAGCACCCCACTGAGGGCGCTTCCTATCTGGGTGGCAAGTCGGATGCGCTGGGCCTCCCCTCCGCTGAGGGTTCCGCTGCTGCGGTCGATGGTGAGGTAGGTGAGCCCGACGTTGCTGAGGAAGCGCAGGCGAGAACGTATCTCCTTGAGCACCTGAGCCGAGATGATCTTCTGGTTCTCCGTCAGGGAGAAATCAGCGAAAAGGTCAAGGGAGTTCTTCACCGACAGGCGCGTCGCCTCCATGATGTTCATCCCCTTGATGGTGACTGCAAGCGCTTCAGGGCGGAGCCTGTCCCCATGGCAGGCGTCGCAGACATGGGAGTGCTGAAAGGAGTTCATCCACATGCGTATCTGCATGCTGGGTGTCTCATAGTAGCGGCGCTGCAGGTCAGGTATCACCCCAGGGAAGGGTTTTTCCA
>CAZGOK010000455.1:0-1546 GCA_964527665.1 uncultured Sphaerochaeta sp. | reverse complement strand
GGAGCGTTGTCCTGACAACAGGGGGGATGAGCTACCCCACCACCGGCAGTGATGGCTCGGGCTTCGCCTTGGCGAAGATGCTGGGCCACACTATTGTCTCCCCCTCTCCTGCTTTGGTAGCCGTATCTGTAGCTGATTACCCCTATACACCAATAGCGGGGAACTCCATCAGGGACTCGCTGGTTGAATTCTTCCATAAGGATGAGAAGAAACGGTACAACCAGGCAACAGGAGACCTGCTGTTCACCCATGACGGACTATCAGGGCCAGTAATCCTCAACAACTCAAGAGATATTCGTAAGGGTGATCTTATTAAGGCCTCTCTTCTACCTTGCTCCAACAAGGAAGAAGAGAGGAAAGTTCTTCTTGAGCTTTTCTCCCGTAACCCGAAGAAACAGCTCTATACCCTTCTCAAGAGTGAGGGCATCATCGCTCACCTGGCTCAACATTTGCTACAAAGCCTTTCTCTAACCACACAGGACACCTGTGCAAACCTATCCAAGGAGAAAAGAAATACTCTTATTGACCTATTGCTAGCACACCCTTTCACCGTCTCATCAAAGAAAGGGTTCAACTCAGCGATGGTAACCTCAGGAGGAGTTTCCCTCACCGAAGTCGACCGCAGGACAATGGGATCAAAGCTACAGAAAAACCTTTACTTCTGTGGGGAAGTTTTGGACTTTGATGGTGATAGCGGTGGCTATAACCTGCAGGCAGCGTTCTCAACAGCGCTTCTAGCCTGTAAAGCACTAGTGAATCAAGGAGCAGCAAATGGAATTTAGTTGGACAACGATACGGGTAAACGACATGGAGGAGTCCCTCTCCTTTTACCAGGAGATAGTGAAGCTCCCCCTACAGGGGCGATCGAGCATTGAAGGCGGTATGGAACTGGCTTTTCTTGGTTCTGGCGAAACAAAGGTTGAACTGATCTGGAGAAAAGACGAGAAGCGAGCCCAGTACGGACAGGATATCTCGATGGGTTTCACTGTCGACAACCTCGACACCATGATGGAGTTTGTGACAGGGCGCAACATCCCCATATTGGGAGGCCCCTTCAAGCCGAATGACCATATCAGGTTCTTCTATGTCCTGGACCCCAATGGGCTGCGCATCCAGTTTGTGGAGCAGATACAGTAGGGCTGATCAAGGTATCAGAAAAGAAAGCTTGGCACTCACTTTGCACATCACAAGAATCCGCAAGGCATCTGTGCAAGCAGCGAATGGGTATTTTGTCAGAAGAGATTGATTGAGGCTCTGTACCGTATTACCAGTACTGATGACCAATCCATCTCAAAACATGGTCTATATATTTTAAAATCACCTCATGGTAACGAAGGCCAGGATTTCTCCTGGCCTTCTGGTTGCATTATTGGTGCTTTCGCTTATTTTATTCTCTTGGTTGCTCATGTGAGAACCTGAAAGCCCAAAACCAACACTGAACAGTCCTAAACAGGATTGACGGTTTTCATTATGTACGCTAATATGTACATGTAAAAGGAGTTCCAGAATGACCACCGAAAATATCACCAACTTTAGAAAGAATCTC
>CAZGOK010000454.1:0-1557 GCA_964527665.1 uncultured Sphaerochaeta sp. | reverse complement strand
TGACCGGTAAGCACATCAGCAAACTGCATGAGTTTCTGGCTGATACCGGCGTAGTTCATAATAGATCCTGCCATGATGAAGAAGGGGATTGCCAGCAAGGGAAAAGATTGTGTGCTGGTTATAAACTTCTGCAGGATAAGGTCGACAGGGGAGCTGGTGTCTATGACAGCGAAGTAGAAGAGGGAGGATCCGAACAGTGCATAGGCAATGGGGATACTTGAGAAATAGAGAATGAATACCATAATGGACGGCAAATATGACAACATTGGTTATACCTCTCCTTGCAGTTCTTTGGGAGCTTTGCAATCCCGAATGAGAAAGACAATCGAATACACAGTCATAAGGCCAAAGCTCACCAAAAGAGAAGAGCTTATGTACGCGGTGGAGATATTCAGCACCGGCGTGGGCTTCTTATATGAGAGGCTCAGATAGATGACCGCTATATAGGTAATGTACCCGTTGATAAGCAAAAGGATGCAATCAACGATGATGGTAATTATTTTTTTCATGGTTGGAGGACACATGTTGACGAGCATATCGACGCCTACATGTATCTGGAGTTTGTACCCGGCAGCAGCGCCGAGGAATACGCTCCAAACGAAGCAACCTGTAGCAACTTCTTCGGACCAGGTAATGCCCATATTAAAGAAATAACGCAATACGACATTCATCATGACTAAAACTGTTGTAACGATCAGAAACGTACTTGAAAAGATGATTTCGAAATTTTGAAAGAACTTTTTTACATTTTGCTTCATTGGTTTTCACCCCCTTTGGATATAATATAGGCCGACCTTCCTGCACACAACTAAAATCTTTTGTTGGTACAAGTGGTCGGCCTGTTTGGAACTAAAATACTTACTTGTTCATCTTTGCAAGTTCAGCCTGTAGTTTCTTGTAGATACCAGGAGTTACTCCCTTCATGTTAGCATATACGGGCTCAGCGACAGCGACGAAAGCGGGGTAGTCAACTTCGTTGAACTTGTTGCCCTTAGCTTCGAGCATTGCCTTTGATGCCTCATAGTTATTGGTGATTTCACTCTTCATGTGCTCAGCACCTCTAGTGAACTCTTCCTGGATGATAGTGCGGTATCGCTCAGGAATGCTATTGAACAGGTCGTTGTTGATGTACACACCACAAGTTCCGAGGAAGTGTTTGGTGAAGGCCATGTTTTTGGCAACTTCAGCGCTTCCGTTGGTTCCATAAGCATCCATGGTTCCTTCCAAGCCGTCGACAACACCCTGCTGGACTGCAGAGATGGTCTCGCTGAAAGCAAGAGGAGTAGCTGTTGCGCCCATTGCATTGATGGTATCAATGAAGAGCTGGCTGCCAGGAGTACGAATCTTCATGCCCTTGAGGTCTTCAGGTCTGGTGATGACCTTGTTGGTCTTGAAGTTACGGAAACCGAAGATGTAGTCGAGAGCAAGAACCTTAATGTTGTGCTTCTCTTCGACTTCTTTGATCATGCCCTTTACCAAAGGTGTCTTGATCATGTACTCATATGCCTCAAAGGAGTCATAGAGCATTGGACCAACCAGAGCATTGAAATCAGCTAC
>CAZGOK010000453.1:0-1562 GCA_964527665.1 uncultured Sphaerochaeta sp. | reverse complement strand
GACCGTCTTGAGATCCAGGGCCCTGGTGGAATGTTTGACGGCAAGGCAATACAGGCTCGTGATATTTACTCGATAGTATCAGCAAGACGCAATCCCGTAATAGCAGATCTGTTTCACCGTATGAAGTTCATGGAACGGCGTGGCAGTGGACTGACGAAGATTCTGAATGAAACCGCTAAGCTTCCAGGTTATACCGAACAAAAGCGACCAGGGTTCTTTTCCACATCTTCAGACTTTCGCGTTGTGTTGAAAAACATGAATTATTCTTCAAGGGGACTTGCCTAATATGTGTTTGAAAATGTTGATTGATCGAGACTAGTTACTGCTTCGTCTGCTCTTCCTTCAAAGGTTTTCCAGTATGGAAATTAACTTCACAAATATATTCCATTCTGAATCACATAAAACCTCCTTCTTGTGTTTGGATATGCTGTAATCAAGTAGATAGTCATATATTTGGAGCATTGCGTAAGTACTTTTGCCAAAATAATACTGGTTCTGGTTCTTGATGATAATCTGAAATGTTCACGACCCTTCAGCTTTTTGCTGTATTGAAATTTTAATATATGTATTGCTAATATCGATTCTTATTGAAGATTATTGACAGAGTTGTCAATTTTTAGTAAATAAGGATTGCGATATGCTTTTTTATAAGATAGTATAACTCTCGGAGGGGAACATAGTATGTTGATTTCATTTGGCGCAAGAAACTATATGAGTTTTAAAGAAGGGTTTGAAATATCTATGGAGTTGAGTTCATCTTGCCCTGAAGCAACATCGGCAGGCAAGAAGTTCTCAGATGCAATATGCATCATTGGAGCAAATGCATCAGGGAAGACAAATGTCATTCGGTCGCTTACCTTCATCGCAGACTTCTGTTGTAACTCATTTAATAGTAAACCCGAAGAATCTCTCAGAGTTGCTTCGTTTGGATGGCACAAGGAGTCCTCATATTTCTTTGTTGAGTTCATGTTAAGTGATGTTCAGTATTATTATGAATTGGAGCTGACTAGCAAAGAAATAATTAGTGAGAAACTTGAAAGAAAGGCTGCTCGAAGAGTACCTGTTTTTTCTCGAAAGTATAATGAATTAGAATACTTTGTTAAGGAGCTTAAAGAATTATCGAAGATCAAGCTCAGGAAGAATGTTTCAGTTATTAGCATAGCCCATCAGTATGAAGTTGCAGCTCTTGAAGGTATTTACAGTTTTTTTTCTAGTATTGTGTCAAATATTGACCCTTTTTTTGGAGACGTAAAATTCAATGGACAATACGAAAATGCTTTCATTACCTCAAAATACTACAATGAAACTAAAGAAGTGTTGGCTTATGTGAAGGATAAACTTGCTCGCGCCGATACCGGTATTACTGATATACGCATTGAGTCCTTTAAAAGCCCGACAGATGAGGAGATGTTCCTTCCAATTTTTAGCCATGGTACAAAAGATGATGATGTGGAGATACCATATTTTTTTGAGTCGAATGGTACTCGAGCCTTATATTCACAGCTTTCCTTATTCAAACGCGTTCTTGATCAAGGTGGAGTGCTGTTGCTTGATGAATTTGA
>CAZGOK010000452.1:0-1567 GCA_964527665.1 uncultured Sphaerochaeta sp. | reverse complement strand
CCGTAGTTTCTGAGTTGAATCCGATTCACCGCTTCATTGAGCACCTTCTGAGGTGCCATCTTGAACTCCTCCATAGTGAATGAGAGACTCACATCACTGCGAAGTTGCGGATCATCTATCATCTGCAAGATATATTCGTCGTTCTTACCGACATCCTCTCGAGCAGCATCTTCCAATACGTTGTACAGAGCTTCAGCCTCCTTGTCCTCAAGATCCTCCACCACCAGCTTATACCGTGTCTGCAGGTACAAACCCCGATTGTTGACTAAGGTCAACATGGCATACAAGTCCACGGAGATGGTTGCAGGATTCAGAGGCCTGATACCAGTAGACGATACTTGTACGTCCGGTTTTGCAACGAATTGCTTACCACGCAAATAATCGTCAATTATTGACGATTCGTCAACATTAAGCAACATAGAGAGATGTTTTATGAGAGCTTCCTTCTCAATCGCCGACTCCGTAGCATCCAAATACGGCCTTACAGACGTAAAAACAGCAGACTTCCCTTTGGACGTTGTTGTATCATACCGGTTTACTGCATTGTTTACAAGATAATGAAACCCTTGCATGGGGTTTTGCAGGTCACTTTTCAGCGCTTCCTCTCCCTCAGCCTCCACAAGTTGTGCAGCATCCTTGGCCTTGGTCAGCTTGAGCACCTTATTCTCCATGCCAAACCTCTGGGCAAGCACCAGGGCTTTGGCAGTGGCGCTCTGACCGGCATCATCGCTGTCGAACAGGGTGGTCACCGAGGTGCAGTACCGCCTGAGCAGCTTGACCTGCTCCTCGGTGAAGGAGGTCCCCAGGGGGGCCATGGCATTGGTATACCCGCTTTGGTGCATGGCAACCACATCAAAGTTCCCTTCGCACAGAATGGCGTGCTGGCCCTTCTTGATAGTGTCCAGCGACTCGTACAGGCCGAATAGGTTGTTTTTCTTGCTGTAGATCGGGGTTTCGGGGGTGTTGATGTACTTTGCCTTGCTGGTCCCAGACAGGTCCCGTGCCCCAAAGGCCACAGTCTTGCCCTGCCAGGAGCGGATGGGGAACATCAGGCGGTCCCTGAACAGGGGATAGGTAACGCTCTTCTGGCTAAAGAGGCCGCTCTGAGCGAGGATCTCATCACTATAGTTCTGTTTCTTCAGGAAATCATAGAGCCAGAGCGGGTCATCGGGGGCGTAGCCCAGGTTGAAGCGCTCCCACATAGTCGGATGCACATTTCTGCTTTGGAGGTACTGCCTACCCTTCTGCCCCTGGTTGGCCTTTATCAGGATGTAATTGAAGGACCCGGCTATCTTGTCGTACAGCTCGTACAAGGTCTCATTGAGGTCCCTCTTCTGCTTTTCCTGAGGACTCTCCTCTGCAAGCTCGACATTCGCCTTGGAGGCGAGCATCTTCACCGATTCGATGAAGGGGACCTTTTCCATCTCCATGATGAAGTCGAACATCGATCCGCCCTTCTTGCAACTGAAACAGTAATAGAAGCCCTGGTCATCGACTACAGAGAAGGATGCGGTCTTTTCCTGGTGGAAGGGACAAAGGCCCCACAGACGTCCACCCCTGTTGGAGA
>CAZGOK010000451.1:0-1573 GCA_964527665.1 uncultured Sphaerochaeta sp. | reverse complement strand
TGACAAGGTTGACCAAGCCTCCCTGACAACACCTGCTGAAAAACAGCTCTACACCCAGGTGGAAGCCCTCCTAGGTGAGAAGCACAAGCAAATGGGCCCGTTTGGCTACAATATGGACATCACCTTCAATGTTGAGGCGTATGCCCATACCAACAAGGATGACTTCAACACTGAAAGCGACTGGTCCTATAACTACTCAAAAAGAAAGCCCTTTGGAAATCTAAGCTTTGAGACCTGGCCAACTGACCACTTCTACAGCTATTTTGAAATCTCCCTCATGAATAACTTTGGCTATGCCACAGGAGCTGGCGCTACACCTAACGAAATGGCTAACCCGCTCTATGGTGAATCCCTCCTGACCACCAATATTGTCATGATACCTCCAAACGAACTGTATTCAATCGACCTCAACTTCCCCTACCGCGCCTTCGTCAGTGCAGGCGGGGACCACTGGAACATGCAGGTTGGAAGAGACAAGGTCAGCTGGGGTGCGGGCAAAAGTGGCAATATAAGCGTGAGCAACAACATGCCCTTCCAACAGATAGGGCGGTTCAGCACCTACTTCGACTCCTTCAAGTATACCCTGCTTTCCTCCTTCTTCGCGCATCCACAAAACACCGGTGGACAGAATGATCCTGCCGACGGCATCAAGATGTTCCTGGCACACCGGGTGGAGCTGAGGTTCCTCAAGGACAAGGCAACCTTTGCCCTGACCGAGTCGATGATGTACCAGAGCAGTACAGGCTCCATAGACCTGCGCTTCCTCAACCCTGTGGGCTTCTACCACAACCAGTACATCAGGGGAAACTCCAACTCCATGCTGATCTTCGAAGGCGACATCACCCCCATCAAGGGACTCAACATCTATGGCCAATTCGGTGTGGATGAAATTGCCTTTGGAGAAGAGCCTATCCCACCAGCCAACAATGCACATCCTAATGCCTTTGCCTATCTCTTGGGTATCCAGGGTAAGATGGGCGTGAAGAAAGGCATCTTAAGCGTTGCCTTGGAGGGCGTATACACTGACCCATTTTTCTACTTGCGTGAAAAATATAGTACGGGCACGAATGGGGTCGGTTATGACGGCATCATTCGTATTCTTTCTGGTGCCATGACCAACCTCAGGTATGTGCAGGGCTACCCTTATGGTGGGGATGCCATAGTAGGCAACCTCTTGGTCGATTATGAGATGCCAGGATCATGGAAGGCATCACTGGATACCATGTTCATGGCCCATGGGGTACTGGGTATCACCAGCAAGTGGGATGACTATAGTGGAAGCGAAACCGTTCCCACAACTCCTTCCACACAGAACCCCTTTGATCCTTTAAATCCCAAGGATACTGTAGAATACTCCTTGCTCTTCAAGCTGGCCGGTGAGGTCAGCCTGACACAGAAGCTGGCCCTCTCCGGTCACCTGGACCTTCCTTTTGTCTGGAACAAGGGCAATATTGCAGGTTCCATGGTTTCTGATATCCAGTTGAGCGTGGGTGTGCACTACACCATCTGATAGGTGCTTCCCTTCCCTCCAGCATTTAATTTGGAGGGAAGCTGGTTCATCTCTATTTTTCTT
>CAZGOK010000450.1:0-1574 GCA_964527665.1 uncultured Sphaerochaeta sp. | reverse complement strand
TGACATCAATTTGTTGCCATTTTTCCCTTGTCATGGTATATTTGTGGTACGAAAGTATTCGTACCACAAACAGCGACACTAACAGGGAGCAGAACATGGCAAAATTCATCAGGTTCCAGACCAAGAAGGGAAAGACCTATGCCCAGCTGATCGATGCCCTCAGAGTGGATGGGGAAAAGAAGAACGTCTATGTCGACAACCTTGGAATTGTCCTCGACAAGGAAAGGGGAGTGTTCAGATCCAAGCAAAGGGGTGTATATTCATTTACGCTGGACGGAGGCTATGCCGACGCTCCGGCGGAGGTTGAGATATTGCACTCGGATGCCAAGAGGGAGTCTCTCATACTGGATTTCGGGGACAGCTTCATGCTGGACCGGTACCTGAGGGACAATACGCCCTATGCCTCCCTGTACGACGACATCCTGCCCAACCAGCGGGATACCCTGCTTTCCCTCATCCTTTTCAGGCTCCTTACCGACAAGAAGGCATACATGTATGCCCAGTCTTGGTATGAGGGCAACTATGCAAGCATCCTGTACCCCAAGGCCAGGCTCCAGAGCCAGAGGGTAAGCGATTTCCTTGTGGCCCTGGGTTCGGATGAGGTGAACAGGGACTTCTTTTCCGCCTACCTCGGGATGCTCTATCCAAACAAGGAAGGCACTGGCATCCTCATCGACAGCACAGGTGTTCACAATGCAGTGAGCATGAGCCTTACCGCCCTGAGCAACCACAATGGTGATATGAACCGTGAGATGAGGCTGATATATGTCATTGACCGCTTCACCAAGATGCCTCTGTATATGCGCTACTGCCCCGGGAATGTGCTGGACATCAGCACCCTGCGCACCACAGTGGAGGAACTGGAGCAACTGGGGGTGAAGACGGAAATGGTCCTAGCCGATGCCGGATATTACAGCAAGGGCAATGTAGACGCCCTATATGCCAAAGAAATGGCCTTTGTCTCCAGGCTGGGGACAAACAGGAAGCTGTACAAGAATCTGGTGGAGAAGCATACGAAGAGCCTGCGGCAAGCCAAGTACATGGTGCCGTTCGGCAACAGGGTCGTCTACATGAGGAGGCTCCCTGTCGATCTCGACGGCCATGCAGGCTACGCCTACCTGGGCCTGGACATGGACAGCCACAACATGCAGGAGAAGAAGGTATCTCTTGAGGCCCTTGACGACAAGCTCTCGTTCAAGGAGATAGATGACAAGATGAGAAAGCTCGGGACCTTCGTCATAGTATCCTCGGAGAAAATGGAGTGCAAGGAAGTCCTGCCCCTATACTATACCAGGGTGCAGATTGAACAGGTATTCGACCTGGCAAAGAACAATGCCGACCTGGTTCCCCTGCGTATCCATGGGGAGGAGACCCTCAAGGGCCATCTGATGCTCACGTTCCTGTCCAGTGTCCTTTTCCAGCTGTTGCAGCAGGACATGTTGCTGCTTACCCAGAAGAAGGACAAGATCAACCCCGAGGGTAGCTTCCTCGTGCTGAGAAACCAGAAGTGCAAGGTTTTTGATAAGGCGGTAATCCCCCAGGAACCCACAAAGAAGATGAATGATATCTACAAG
>CAZGOK010000449.1:0-1578 GCA_964527665.1 uncultured Sphaerochaeta sp. | reverse complement strand
CAAACCTTTGTACAGGGCCTGATCGTCTTGATCGCCTTGGCCTTGAACACCATCACGGACCAGAGAAAAGCCAGAAAACTACTAGAACAGAGGAGAGCTTAGAGCTATGAGTGAAAACAAACAATTTGTGGCCCAAAGCCGCCTGATCGACGAGATGTCCCTGAAGAACCGCCTGATAGAGCTCATCACCAAATGGGAGGTGATCCTATCCTTCCTTTTTGTAGTGGTTTTCGTATTCTTCTCCAATATGACGCCCTATTTTCTGGACAGGTTCAACCTGATGAATGCAACCTTCCAGTTCTCGGAGAAGGCGATCATAGCCCTGCCCATGATCTTCATCATCATGTGTGGAGACATTGACATTTCTATTGCGTCCATCATCGCCCTGTGTGCCTATGTGATCGGCATCTCAGCAGAGGCGGGGATGAGCATTCCCTCCCTTATTCTGCTTTCAATGCTCGTCGGTACTGTAGCGGGCCTGATAAACGGTCTTCTTATCACAGGCCTCAAAATGCCGGCCATTGCGGTGACCCTGGCGACACAGAGCATCTACCGTGGCATTGCCACCGGTATGCTCGGTGAGCATGCCTGTACCAAGTATCCCGAAGGGTTCGGTTTCTTTGGACAGGAGTTTATTCCGGGCACCATCATTCCCTTTGCCTTTGTGCTCTATCTTGCCCTTATGCTGGTCTTCGTCTTTGTATTGCACAAGACCGCCTATGGAAGGCGCCTCTATGCAATAGGAAACAGTGCCGAGGCTGCAAGGTTCTCCGGTATCAACGTACAGAGGACACGAATCATCAACTACACCCTTACTGGTCTCTTCTGCGGCATCTCTGCAGTCTTGCTTGCCAGCCGCATCCTTTCGGTCAGGTCAAACATTGCTACCGGATGGGATCTTGAGATCATCACACTGGTGGTTCTGGGCGGCGTTGCCATCACCGGAGGACGGGGCAGTGTCTTTGGAGTCTTCATCGGTTCTCTCCTTGTTGGATACCTGAAGTTCGGTATGGGTCTGCTCAAGTTCTCAGGCACTGTCATGACCATTGTCATCGGGTCCCTGTTGATAACAGCAGTCCTGCTTCCCAGGTTGCTGGATATCTACAAGGCAAATCGGAAGCTCAAGATGCAGCAAGGGGGACTCTGAGTATGGATACAAGACAAGCCTTTGTCATGAAGCTGAAAGAGGGATGTAAGGAAGAGTATAAAAAGCGTCATGCGGAAATTTGGCCGGAACTCAAGAAGCTCCTCTCAGAAAGTGGGGTATCCGACTACTCAATCTATTTTGATGAAAGCACCAACTTTCTCTTTGCGTTCCAACGGACAAGGGGAGAAAGTGGGTCCCAAGGCTTGGGAACCAATACCATAGTACAGAAGTGGTGGGCGCATATGGCGCCCCTCATGGAGACCCATGAGGATAACAGTCCGGTATCGATCCCCCTGGAGGAAGTCTTTCATATGGATTGAAAAGTATCTTTCATTTTCTCTTGATTTTGTTGACGATTAGTAATAGAATCGAAAGCGATATGAAAGAGATTTGAAAGAGGAGCGACACAATGGTGGGAATTTCTTCCCGAG
>CAZGOK010000448.1:0-1586 GCA_964527665.1 uncultured Sphaerochaeta sp. | reverse complement strand
CTTCGGCACTTATGCCGGCATTCTCGATGATGGAGGAGTTTTCCCATGTGTCGCCAGCCATGATCTTGGCATTCATGCCAAGTTCACGGGCCTGTTTGATGATAAGAGGGGCCGTGGCGATGGATGATGGGGCAAAGATTACATCGGGGTTAGCTGCCTTGATGTTGGTCAGGATGGACTTGAAGTCTGTGGTGTTGGTCTGGAAACGCTGTTCGCTGACCACATCCCCACCAAGGTCCTTGAAAGCCTTGCTAAAGAAGTTACCAAGACCTGAGGAGTAGTCATCGCCAAGCTGTGTTATGACAGCGGCCTTCTTAGCGCCTTCCTGCCAAGCATAGTTTGCCATGACGGTTCCCTGGAAAGGATCGAGGAAACATACGCGGAAGTAGTAGTCATTGCTCTGGGTCACCTGGGGGTTTGTACAGGAAGCACCAATGGCTGGGATCTCGTTATCGAGGAAGATGTCACCAGCTGCAATGGACACACCAGAACCGTAGGAGCCGATAATGACAGAAGCACCGCTGGAGATGAGACTCTGTGCAGCAGTGACAGCTTCGGTCTTGTCGCTCTTGTTGTCCGCTTCGACGAGCCTTACATTGTACGTCTCACCGTTGATCTGCACAGTGGGGTACACGACGTTGGCATACCTGATGCCCAAGACTTCCTGGTATCCCCCACCACCGTTCTCACCGGTAAGAGGCTGGAATACACCAATAACAACTTCCTTTACACCACTCTTGGCTTCACTGCTACCGCCAGCGAACACCACAGATCCAAAAAGAAGTATGACCAACAAGACAACAGTCAGTTTCTTCATACAAGTCCTCCAATTACAATTGATGCACTCATTATTGCCTACTAAATCCCTGTGACACAAGAAAAATATGAAAAAAGATGGAAAAAATGTGGATATACCTCAAAACAAAGTGAACCAGAAAGGTTTATCAGCCCAGAAAGCCACATACAACCAGTATTAGCATCAAAAGAGAACAACCCTGCCCTTCTCCATACATATAATAAGAAAGGAGAAACCCCATACCCTGCATATTCTTGCAAAAACAACTACTTTTATGAAATTCTTATGCACTACTTCGCACAAAACCCTCCTAGAAGTCAAAAAATATCAATATAACATAAAGTAACAAAACCTTACTAAACACATAAATTACCCGTAATCCCACTTCGTGTTGTCACAAGCAAAATCTGAAATTTGTTTTTTATTTCTATATATAATATAACCTTACATATAAGTAGAAAATATTTTTACTTTTTATTCATTTTTATATTTTTAGAATTGACATAAGTCTCTTTAATCCGTACTATACAGGTGTGCTCAGGGAAAAGGGTACTTTAAAACGAAATAACCAACACGAAGCAAAAGGGCTTCCAAAAGGAAAACAACATGAAAAAGACAATAGCTATTCTACTGATTCTCGTACTTGCCGGATTTGGCCTGTTTGCAACAGGTGTTGATGACTCAACACTAGCAAATGAAGCAACAATCAATCTGACCACCGCAGTAACCGGACGTGCACTGTTTGGCGTTTCAACCAACAAGCTGGCTGATGGAAAGTTTGCGGACTGGG
>CAZGOK010000447.1:0-1603 GCA_964527665.1 uncultured Sphaerochaeta sp. | reverse complement strand
GATTACATTGCACATGATATACCAAGGGGGACCATATGGCAAATGTTTCTGAAAACAAAATGATCAAGGGTGAAAGGCGCTACGCTGGAGCGCTTCCAAAAATAGGGATCAGACCTACTATTGATGGCAGGCAGAGAGGGGTTCGCGAATCCCTGGAAGATCAGACTATGAACATGGCAAAGGCAGCAGCCAAGCTCATCAGCGAGAATGTACGGCACAGCACAGGAGAAAGCGTTGAGTGTGTCATCGCTGATTCCACCATCGGTGGGGTACGTGAAAGTGCCGATTGTGCTGAAAAGTTCGCCCGCGAAGGGGTTACCATCACCCTGACGGTCACCCCTTGCTGGTGCTATGGGACTGAGACCTTCGACTTCGATCCTCTCACCGTCAAGGCTGTCTGGGGCTTCAATGGCACAGAGAGACCCGGCGCAGTCTATCTTGCAGCAGTACTTGCCGCACACACACAGAAGGGCCTGCCCGCTTTCGGCATCTACGGACGGGATGTCCAGGACAATGACGACACCTCCATCCCCAGTGACGTCTCTGAGAAGATCCTTCGCTTTGCCCGCGCTGCCCTCGTTGTGGCAACCATCCGTGGCAAGAGCTACCTCTCCATCGGCGGATGCTCGATGGGAATAGCCGGCTCCATTGTCGACCAGGACTTCCTCCAGGATTTCCTAGGCATGAGAACCGAAGCCATTGACATGTGCGAGATCGAGAGAAGAATCGATGAAGAAATTTACGACAAGAAAGAGTATGAGCTCGCCATCAAATGGGTACGGAAAAACTGTATCCAGGCTGAAGATACTGTCAATGCACCTGAAAACCGCAAGAGCAAAGAGCAGTTGGACAAGGATTGGGAATATTGCACCAAGATGGTCATGATCGGGCGAGATTTGATGATTGGCAATCCAGAGCTGGCCAAGGCTGGCTTTGGTGAAGAGGCGTTGGGACACAATGCGATCGCATCAGGGTTCCAAGGCCAGAGACAGTGGACCGACCACTGGCCCAATGGCGATTTCATGGAGACGATGCTTACCACCTCCTTTGACTGGAACGGCATTCGTGAGCCCTACATCGTGGCAACCGAGAATGACTTCCTCAATGGTCTTGGCATGCTTTTCTGCAAGCACCTGACCAACCGTGCTTCCATCTTCAGTGATGTGAGAACCTACTGGAGCCCTGATTCAATCGAAAGGGTCACCGGCTGGAAACCAGAAGGCCTTGCCAATGAAGGGTTCATCCACCTCATCAACAGTGGTGCAACCACCTTGGATGCAAACGGTCAGATGAAGGACAAGGATGGCAAGAGTGAAATGAAGCAGTTCTGGGATATCACAGACAAAGATGTGAAGAACGTCCTGGAAAATACTCGCTTCAGCGCAGCCAACTGCGGCTACTTCCGTGGCGGCGGCTTCAGCTCCACCTTCCTCAGTGAAGGCGACATGCCTCTGACTATGGTCAGGCTCAACTTGGTAAAGGGTGTAGGCCCTGTCATCCAGATAGCAGAAGGCTGGACCTGTGAAGTGCCTGAGAAGGTCTTTGACATCATCAACAAGAGAACTGACCAGACCTGGCCCACCACCTGGTTTGTTCCCAGAAC
>CAZGOK010000446.1:0-1603 GCA_964527665.1 uncultured Sphaerochaeta sp. | reverse complement strand
ATCAATATATTCATATCACGGCAAACGTATCAAGTTTCTGATGGTTTGGTAAAGTGGTTGGCTACAGAGTTTCATCTTTGCAGCCTGTTTTGTCCTGTTTTCGCCCTTTACTCACCTTAAAATATAGGAGTGCCCCGTAAGGCAGGGATTCTACGCCTTGAAATGGATTGAACTTTACCACCTGTTGTTGTATGGTTTGGCCATGAGTATCATCAAACCGCAAAAGCTTGGAATCATCTCCGGTCCCGGCTCAGAGTACTTCACCGGCAAGGTTGTCAAACACTTGCGCCGTCTTTATCTTGAACGCTACACAAAACTCTCCTCAGCCCTGGCCAAAAGGCATAACATGGGTGAAGATGAGATTCTCAAGACGGTCACGCTGCTTGATGATCTGAACAACAAGCGCATTCCCAGAAGCAAGAGGCCAGCCTCGTTCCAGTGTCCTGATTTTACCATCAAGGCAAAATACACCAGATTTGCCAATGGGGAGGTGAAGGCTGAGATCCTTGATGCGGTCAGGGGCCTACGCGTCTTCATCGTTTATGACCTCTCCAATATGGAGCCTGTGCGTGTTGCCGGTTCTGATGAGCCGATTCCCTTGTCGGTAAATGACCACCTGATGTTCCTGCTCACCACCATCAATGCGATAACGCTCGCAGGCGGGGAGAGTGTCACGCTGGTGCTGCCCACCTATCCCTATTCAAGACAGCACAAGAAGGGGGGGCGTGAGGCCCTTACCGCAGCGATGTTTGGCCGAATCTGTGAGATGCTGCGTGTTGATAGGATCATCACGCTGGATATCCACAGCCGGGAGATCGAGAACTGCTTCTCGCACCTGCATCTGGAGAACCTCCATGGTTCCTACCAGACACTCATCGCCTTGCATAAGATCATCGACTTCAGCGACCCCGACCTGGTGGTCGTCTCCCCCGATACCGGGGCCATCAGCCGCAACAAGTTCTATGCCCAGGCACTGCACAGGCCTCTGGCTATGCTCTATAAGGAGCGTGACTACTCCATCGTCAGCAAGGATGCCAAGAACTCCAACATCAAGAGCATCAACCTCCTCGGGGATGTCACCGGCAAGACAGTCCTCATGGCCGACGACATGCTCGCTACCGGAGGGACGCTGATCATTGCCATGCGCGAGCTGATGAACGCCGGAGCTAAGCGCGTCATCTGTATGGTGAGCCTTCCCTTTTTCAACGCCAATGCAGTTGAGGAGTTTGAGAAGGCTTATCAGGAAGGTATCTTCTACAGGATCATCGGAACCAATGCCGTCTATCATGGGCGCGACCTCCTGGACAAGGAGTGGTACGTCCAGGCTGACATCACCGAGCTGTTTGCCCGGGTCATCAGCCGTCTGCACCATGGACGATCGATCAGTCCGTTGCTGGACAACAGAAAGTTCATTCAGATCATGATTGACAATAGTCAGGCAGAAAACGAGGCTAAAAGGGCCGCAGCCAGCGCTAGTGACCCGGACCGCCAGTAGCCAGAGGCTCTAGCGGTATCCGGGTTATTCCACTTTGCTCCTCTCCTAGCCGTATGGCGGGGAGGGCAATGACTGTGTATCCTACCATTCCTATCCAAACTGGAGAAT
>CAZGOK010000445.1:0-1603 GCA_964527665.1 uncultured Sphaerochaeta sp. | reverse complement strand
AGTTCCTCTTCACTGAAGGTCAATCCGCTTGGGTTGTGCGGCGAACAGAAGATCAGAAGCTTTGCCCGTGAGCAGAGTTCCTCAAACGTATCCCAGTCGAGTGAGAACTGATGGGCCTCTTTATTGTAGAGCATGGGCCAGGGGATCAGTGTGCGATTGAGATTGCGCACTATCCTGAGAAAGGGCTGGTAGGCGGGGAGGGGAACGATCACCCCGTCGCCTTCGCTGCTGAGCATCTCTGTAAGCAGGGCTATGCTGGTGAGCATACCCGGGCAGATGACCACATCCTTAGCCTCGATCTTCCAGTTGTGGCGCTTCTCTGCCCATGAGCAGAAAAGCTGTTCCTTGTCCTCGACATATGGATAGCCATAGACACCGCTTTTCGCAGTCTCTACAGTAGCCTGTACTACTTCTGGAGGAGCCAGGAAGTCCATATCGGCAACCCAGAAAGGTTCTGCTTCCTCGTTTCCCGTAATGCCCTTGATGGCTTGGGGGTTCCATTTGACCGACAGGGTCCCTTTCCGATTCACCTCTTGAGAAAAATAGTCTTGTCTCATCAGATTCTATACTCCATGTTGTAGCCGGAACGCTTGTTCCTGTAGCGCCCTTCATGTGCTTGTGTTGTCATGATGATGGCATCGGTGGGACAGCGATGGTAACAACCCAAACATCCTTCACAATCATCTCCAAAAACTGGTTTGCCCTCAACCATGGTGATATTTGCCGATGGGCACATCCTGTAGCAGATGCCGCACGATGTGCATGCATCAGTTACAGCGAACTTCCGGGCAAACAGTTTGCTGGAGCTATGGATGTATTCCATGAGGTTGTTCAATACCAGGCGGCTGAAAGGTCGTTTCCCTGCAAGCTTGATAGTCTCATCCTGGATATCGTTCGCTATAAGACGGATGCGCGCATCAGCTTGGGCATAGAGTGCATTCTCCTTCTCCTCTGTCGGGACAGAGAGCAAGGGGACATATCCGTCGGGCATCACGATGTGGTTGGCATAGCTGTATACGCATCCTGCTTCACGAAGCATCACTTCCATAGCTACCATGCTGTATGCCTGGAACTTGTATCGGGTGGTGACCATGAAGAGATACTTGATGGGGGAGAGGTCCTGTTTGGAAAAGACCTCCTGGATAAAATCCTTCATCTGGTTGGGCGGGAAGCCTTTGTAGGTGGGAAAGAGAAAGCCTACACGTTCGGTCATCTCTATGCTCTCCCCATCAAAGAGGGAGGGTATCATGCGAACGGTGCAGTCGCCGAGCAACTCGGAGATGGCATTGGCTGCATAATAGCTGTTACCAGTGCCAGAGAAGCAGAATATGGTTGTTTTCATCAGTTTTTCCTAGGTTTGAAGGCTTTCAGGATGGAACAGATTTCAACTGTGTCCTGTTCGCTGATATCAAGATTGGTTACCAGGCGCACTACAGGACCTTCATTGTTTGCAAGAATTCCCACCTGAGCCAGTTGGCTGATGATCTCATTGGCATTGAAACCTGGGGCAGTGAAGAAGATCACGTTTGTCTGTACACCTTCCATATCTACTTGGGCCCAGGAACACTCCTTTAGGGCTTTTGCTATGGTCTTCGCCCTGCGA
>CAZGOK010000444.1:0-1607 GCA_964527665.1 uncultured Sphaerochaeta sp. | reverse complement strand
GTATGGTGGAGCAGAAGCTGTCCAAGGTGGCAATGGTTGCATCGGGGAACTTGGCGAGTTGCTGTGCAATATAAGGATCCGCATTGAAAGCGAGTAGCTGTCGGTGGATGCGCTCGCGCATCTCGCGCGCTGCCTTGCGGGTAAAGGTAAGGGTAAGTATCGCATCACAATCCGCCTTCTCCTCCAGGACAAGCCTGAGGAAACGGTAGGAAAGGACGGTGGTCTTGCCAGAGCCTGCCCCTGCCGACACGACACAGTTGCGGTCGCAGTATACTGCCTTGAGCTGGTTTTCATCCAAGCGCCTGTTATTCTTCTCTAGTACGTCTTCAAAGCTGATCATCGGGTTGCAAACCTCCTTCTACAGATCGGGCGGTAGATGCAGCCCTGACAATTTTCCTTGGAAGGGGTAGCCTCAAGATGACCCCCCTCTATCGAGGTAGCCATATTTTGGAGGGCCTCTTCCAGGGCCCTGTCACAAGAATCCATGATAGAGTCCTGCTCCCTTTCCCAGATGGCACTGTAGGCGCCATCCTTAATGCTGAAGTACGAGGCATTCACCACATCGGCTTCCAACACCTCTCCTACCAGTTTCCTGTAGAGGGGAAGCTGGAACGAAGGTATCTTCTCCTTGATCTTGGTAAACGGTGCCTTGCCCTTCTTATAATCAATGACTGCATAGAGCTTCCCTTCCGGGGGATCGAGGCAGATGATGCGGTCGATCCTCCCCTCCAGGGAGAACAGGTCGTTGACGAAGGCGAGCTTCTCCTCAAAGAAGATTGAACGGGTATGCTCAAAGAGCTTCTCTTCCGCTTTCAATATCCAGGTGCATCGCTCTCTGAACTCGTAGACTATCCAGGCACGGGTGGGAGGATTCGGCCCCCCTACTCCGAAGTATTCGATGAGTTTCTGGTCGAACAGACTGAGCAATAACAGGCGGTACTCTTCCTTCTTGATGGGAGAGAAGTATTCTATCTCCCTGAAGAAGGCTTCATAGACAGCGTGCAGGAACGACCCGATGAGACGGTGGTCCACGTTCAGCACCTGGTACTCCTCCTGCTCCACCTCGAACAGGTACTTGCACAGCCATGCATAGGGGCATCGGACAAAGGTATCAAGCCCAGTAGGAGAGAGATGGATGCGACTCTTTCCCTCTACCTCACGCTTCAATAGCGGCACCCACTCCAAGGGAAGTGGATGACGGGCAAAATCCCTTCGTTTAGGGGAGAGGGAGGTGTGGATCGCATGGGCAAACCACCACTGTTGTTTGTTGGTAGCATCGGAGGCAGGGGTTTCCCCCCTCCAGAGCTGGCCCTCCCCTATGAAGGGGTCAGGAGCCTCAACAACCTCTTCCCGCTTTTGTGTTATCAGGTTCTGTTCCAAGAAATATGTGGGGCTCAAGGACTCCCCTTCGTAGCTGGAGGTGTGGTAGGAGAGATAGAGTTCCCCTTCCGATAGCATGGCTGCCTCTAAGGTAGGGACTGTGGTATCCTCCTCACGACGGTCCTTTGTCTCCACTGTCTGGGGCAACAGGGACAGTGGTTTTGTAAGACACGCACTGCCCTTATGATCCAGGCAGAGAATGAAGTGATGCATAGCTTCCAAGGGGG
>CAZGOK010000443.1:0-1611 GCA_964527665.1 uncultured Sphaerochaeta sp. | reverse complement strand
CTCTCCCCCAACAAGATGATACTTGGCAAAATCCAGGTACTCCTGCTTTGTCTTGTAGGAATAGACGCCCTGGTCACAAGAGGGGTCCACAACAATCTCCATCACTCCGATCGCCCTTGCTCCCTCTCTAGTTCCTGTTATCCCGACAGTAAACTCCCTACCATCAAGATAGGTCTCCACCAGAACTGGCTGTTTGAACCCATCAAGAAGTAGTTTCGCTACATGGGATAATGCGCGTTCGTTCCGAACGATTGAGTCGGAGCTGATGCCCATACCGGTCCCACCACCCACAGGTTTGAGAAATAAGGGGAAAGGAAGTGTTACCTTCTGTATTTCGCTCTCTTCATGGATTACAAAGTAGTCAGGGGTAGGCACGCCCTGCTCCCTGACTACAGCCTTTGTCATACCCTTGTGTAGAGTAAGAGCAAGGATGTGGGAGTCTGAAAATACATAGGGGATCTCATAGGCATCAAGCAGGGCAGGGATCTGCGCTTCACGACACAGACCGTGCAACCCCTCTGCAATGTTGAAGACAAGGTCACACCGATTGCCTTTGGCAAGAAATGTTACCAGGGCTTTGATGTTGCCAATGCGGATAGTCTCATAGCCAAGTTTCCTGAGAGAGAGGTCAATGGTATCAATGGTTATGAGGCTATCAAATTCAGCGACTGCCTCGGGGGGGTAACCCGCCGCGAGGTAGTCGTCTTTGAGGTCATAGGTCATTCCAATAAGCATGTCAGTCCTCTGCACCCTCTTGGGCACGATCGGGGTAAGCGAAAACCTTCCCTTCGTAGTTTCGAAGATACAGATTCTTCTCATCATGGCTCACTTCATAATCAGGCAGGATGGGGACTTTGCCTCCACCTCCAGGGGTGTCTATGACATACTGGGGAATGGCATATCCGCTGGTAAATCCTCGGAGTCCTCTGATGAGCTCCTTACCCTTGTCAACCGTTGTACGGAAGTGGGCAGAGCCTGTGATAGGGTCACACTGGAAGAGATAATAGGGCTTGATCCTCACCTTCAAAAGACGGTGGTACAGCTCCATAAGTGTCTCAACCGTATCGTTCACACCCTTAAGCAGTACGGTCTGGCTACCCATGACCACTCCGGCATCAGCAAGGCTGTTGCAAGCCTTTGACGACTCAGCTGTGATCTCATCAGGATGGGTGCAGTGCACACTCAGGTAAATGGGTTTATAACGTTTGAGAATCCTCAGGAGGTTGGGAGTAATTCGTTGGGGAAGGACCATGGGGACCTTGGTCCCTATCCTGACTATCTCAACATGTTTGATCGCGGTGATCTCCTTGAGCAGCCACTCGATCTTCTCATCTGAAAGGGTCAGGGGGTCTCCACCGGAAATGATGACGTCGCGGATAGCCGGAGTGTTTCGGATATATTCGATCGCTGCCTTCCAATGACTTTCCAGGGGTTCGGTATGCCCTCCCACGAGGCGGGAACGGGTACAATACCTGCAATAGACTGAACAGAAGCTTGTGGTAAGGAACAAAGCCCTATCAGGATAGCGGTGAACAATGCCGGCAACAGGGCTGGTGTTCTCTTCATGCAAGGGATCTTCACTTTCGCCAGGAGAAGTGAAGGACTCAAGGA
>CAZGOK010000442.1:0-1620 GCA_964527665.1 uncultured Sphaerochaeta sp. | reverse complement strand
TGGATGGCTGATTTCTATACAAAGGAGGGCATCTGATGCAACATATATACGTAAACTTCAAACGCTTTGACATTCCCCCAACCTCAGGGGGGGTAAATAGGCTGAGTAGCAGCCGCCAGTGGGCAAAGACCATCGTCGCTTCGACACTTCCGTACCTTGAGCAGTATGACAAAGAAGAGGTGGCTTTCACGCACTTCTATCCCGAAGCCCACATCATCGGTGCCCTTGAGGCAAAGGGTGATTCACTCTCCCTTGCCATAGGGTGTCAGGGTGTGTACCGAGGCGATACTTCAGTGGGAGGCAACTTCGGAGGTTTCACCACAAACCGCCCAGCCAATGCCATGCAGGCCCTTGGTTGTAATGATACCATCATAGGGCACTGCGAAGAGCGCAATGACAAGAATGAGATCTTGGCCCTTGGGGGGAACACCAACCGCGAAAAAGTGAATGAGCTCTTGAACAAGGAGGTCCTCTGTGCCCAGAAAGCTGGCATGAGGGTGCTTTACTGTATCGGGGAGAAGGAGACTGAACTTGATGACTGGAAAGAGGTGCTCTCTGAGCAGCTGACCATTGGCCTCTCTGGATGTGACCTTTCGACGATCACCATAGCCTACGAGCCGGTATGGTCCATCGGACCTGGCAAGAAGCCAGCTGACAAAGCGTACATAACCAAGGTCGCACGCTTCATCAAGGAGACCATAGGAGCCCTTCCTGTTGTCTATGGTGGTGGCCTCAAGGCGGACAATGCTGCGATGCTTGCCTCCATAGAAGAGATTGACGGGGGCCTGATCGCACTTACCCGCTTTAGCGGGGAGATAGGGTTCTATCCGGATGAGTATCTGGAGATCATACAGATTTATATGCAGGCCAAGAGTAGGAAAGGAGAAAAAGCATGAACGTAGAATTGGAATATGGAAAAGGAACGATGACGGCACATTTGCCTGACAATACCGATGTATTCATCCCAGGGGTTACCATTGCAGACCCTCCCTTCATTACAGAAGACAAAGTCGAGGCAGAGACCCTGAGAAGCATCCGCAACCCTATCGGCATGGAACCGCTTTCCAAACTCGCCAAGCCAGGTCACAAGGCTGTCATCATATTCCCAGACAGGGTAAAAGGTGGGGAGCAGGCAACCAGCCACCGCAAAATCTCCATCAAGCTGATCTTGGAGGAGCTGTATGCAGCAGGCGTTGCAAAGAAGGATATCCTGCTTATCTGCTCCAACGGTCTGCATAGGAAGAATACCGATAAGGAGATCCTAGGAGTCTTGGGTCCTGAGCTGTATTACCAGTTTGCTCCAAGCCACCAGATCATGAACCATGACAGTGAGGACTACGAGCATCTTGTTGACTTGGGAGTAACCGAAGTAGGGGACCCTGTCATCATGAACAAGTATGTCTACGATGCTGACATCGCCATCCTGATCGGGCATGTGCAGGGCAATCCCTATGGGGGATATTCTGGGGGATACAAGCATAGCGCCACCGGCATCACCCACTGGAAAAGCATTGCAACCCATCATGTCCCGAATGTAATGCATCGTGATGACTTCACCCCGGTAAACGGGCACAGCCTCATGCGTACCAAGTTCAACCAGATCTCCATGCATATGGAAGA
>CAZGOK010000441.1:0-1621 GCA_964527665.1 uncultured Sphaerochaeta sp. | reverse complement strand
TCATAACAGAAGTTGAGGTGAACAACGCATACCTCTATCTGCTTTCTGAGTTCTTCCAGGATGCTGAAGCTATCAAGAAGGTACATTCTCTGCATGAGGCGGAATTGAAGGCAGTTGGGAAACGGGTACTTTCCTATTGGGAGGAGCATCCTGGGTTCTGGCTTTACTTCTCCGTCAAGGAGGAACTCGATGATGACTTCTGGGCGATAGTGGATCATATGACCGGTGAGGAACACCTGCTCTACTCGCCTGGAGTTGGGACCTTGCAGGATATGGTAGGGGACGAACCCTTACATTTTGTCTGTCTTATGCAACCCAACGGTGGGTGTCTGCAGACTTTAGGTCAGATCAAATACAATCACCTTCCTGTTGCCGACTTCATGTTCTATTGTTCGCTGTTCAAGCCCGAAGAGGGCCTGAAGGCAATTCTGAGCAAGCACTACATACAGTTCTGGCAGCTGGACATTGTTGCAAGCAGGACTAGGACCAAGCGCAATGGCAATGAGATCGGATATGCGTGGCAGCCTTTCTCCCTAGCTGAGTTTGATACGGCAAAGCTGGGAGGGCAATGGAACACATGGAAACATGACGCTAAGGTGAAGCACTTTATCAAGGCAGCCGATACAAGCATGGACAAGCTTCCCAACAGGAAATTACTTGAAACTGATATCATTGCAATGGGAGCCTCTATCGTGCGCAACCCCAAGACAGGGGAGATGGGTCTGGCTACCAATTCAGAGGTTGCCTACCCCTTCTATGCCGCTATCTTGAATCGTGCCTATCCTGAGCTGAAGTTACCCGCAAAGCCTTCTGTTTTTGTCACTGTTCCCTTACGGGAACTAGCTGTCAAAACAGAACTCCCCTTCCCCTGGAAGAAGTTCAGATCCATCCTCGAGTACAAGGAAGAGCCAAAAAAGGCGAAGAATGGCTTTAATGTTGAGGATATGATCAAACAATATCATGAAATTGTAGCCATCTATAAGAAGGCTCAACTAACGGGAAAGACGCTGGATATTGATGCCCTAAGCAAGGTAACAAAGCTCGACAGAAAGACGGCGGAAAGGTTCTTTAGAGAGTATGATGAGTATGCAGATGGAAAGCTTTTTGGGGACCCTTCCGAATTCGATGACGAATCTGAAGAGGAAGCAGAGTATGGTGTCTTCAAGCTGCCTGCGAATGAGAAGGCTTTTCAGCTGACTGGCTGGGAGATGCCTGAAGAGGTTGATGGTGGGTATTTGTATCAGGACCTTTACCTTTCCGAGCTCTTTGATATCAAGGACGAGGAAGAGGCGTATAGGCAATTTGTACAGCTAACAAATGAAGCATATGCCCAGGAGCTCGAATTGAATGGGGTATGTGCGAGCATAGAGGCTTTGTTTGACCAGACCTTTGATGAGGAGCTTGTATATCCATTGCTGAATACCTTCTTCTGGCTGCTCTATCATAAGGGCAAGGAGTGGCTGCCTGTGCGTAGCTATGCCATTGAGCTGGTGAAGTGGATACCGGGCATCATACTCCAAGAATACGTTGAGTATGAAGATTTCATCGAGGCATTCAGCAAGTTCACCAAAAGGTTGCTCTCTACAAGGGGCATCTGCTCCCTGGCAAAGAGACCTACCCC
>CAZGOK010000440.1:0-1626 GCA_964527665.1 uncultured Sphaerochaeta sp. | reverse complement strand
TCATGACCCCTTTCACAAAGAACTTCTGGACAAAGGGGTATAATACCAATAAGGGAAGGCTTGCCACAACGATGAGGGCATACCTGATGGTCTCAGAAAGACCCTGGGCACGTATGGCGGCATTCACATCCATAGTCATCGACGGGGTGTTCTTGTTGATGATGAGGATGTTGCGCAAGACTATCTGCAAGGGATAGAGGCTCTGGTCCTGCAGATAGAGCAGGGCATCGAAATACTTGTTCCACTGCCCTACTGCGTAGAACAGGCCAAGCACTGCAACGATGGCCCCCGAGAGCGGAAACACAAACGAGAAGAGGAAACGGATGTCTGAGCAGCCATCGATCATGGCTGCCTCGTACAGCTCGTCACTGATGTTATCCTGCAGGAACGTCCTTGCAATGATGACGTTCCATACCGTAATGGCGTTGGGCAGGATGATGGCCCACCTGGTGTTGTATATGCCGAGGTTGCGCACCGTCAGGTACAAGGGGATGATGCCGCCGGTAAACAGCATGGTAAAGAGGATGAACTTGGTCACCACATTGCGTCCGTAGAACTCCTTTCGTGAAAGGGGGTATGCAAGCAGCATGGTCAGCAGCACGCTGACGACCGTCCCTGATGCCATGTAGATGAGGGAGTTCATGTATCCAAGGCCTATCTGCTTGTTGGTGAACACCGCCCTGTAGCTGATGAGGTCAAAGTCCACAGGCAGCAGCCACACCTTGTGGGCCATGACAGCCTGGGGGGAGCTAAGGGAGCTGGATATGATGTAGATCAGCGGATAGGCGACCACCATCATGCTTATGAAGAGAAACGTATTGTTCAGGATGCTGAACAGACGGTCTGAGAGCATCTCCTTGGTCTTGTATCTCACCACAGGCCCCCTTCTTTGTTATGAACCTTGGAAAGACGGTTGAACGTCAGGATCAGGAATATGTTGATGACCGAGTTGATCATGTCGATGGCGGTCGAGTAGCTGAAGTCACTGTTGATGAGCCCCATCTTGTAGACATAGGTGGACATGATCTCAGCGCTCTGCAAGTTCAGCGGGTTCTGCATAAGGAATGCCTTCTCAAAGCCCAGGCTCATGACAAAGCCCATGTTCATGATAAGCATGATGACAATGGTGTTGCTGATGGAGGGAAGGTCTATGTACCAGATCTTCTGGAACTTGTTCACCCCGTCGACCTTGGCAGCCTCATAGAGCTCCGGACTGATGCCGGTAAGGGCGGCAAGGTATATGATGGCGTTGTACCCGGTGTTCTGCCAGATGGCGGACCAGACAAATATATGCTTGAAAAGGTTGGCCTCCCCCATGAAGTTGACCGACTCCTTGCCCATGAGGTTGCGCACGTTGTTGAAGAAGCCCAGCGCGGGATCGAGGAACTGCATCAGGATAGCGACCAGTACGACAGTAGAGATGAAGTACGGTGCGTACGTGATCATCTGAACGCTCTTCTTCCAATGCTTTGAACGTGTCTCGTTCAAGGCGATGGCCAGGATGACCGCCAGCGGTATGGAAGCCACCAGGGAGTACATGCTCAGCATGAACGTGTTGTACATGATCCTCAGTGAGGATGGGTTCTTGAAGAACTTGGCAAACTGGTAGAAGCCTACCCAGGGACT
>CAZGOK010000439.1:0-1626 GCA_964527665.1 uncultured Sphaerochaeta sp. | reverse complement strand
TCCTCTAGACAAAACAGAGCCACTTACGTTGCCTAGTCCCAAGCAAAGTGCCTTGGTAGTGTCAGCCATCGGAAGCGGTCTCAGTGAAGCCGAGGCCAGAAGCGATGCCCTGGCTTCTCTTTCTTCAATCCTGTACTCCCAAGTTTCGAGTTTTGTAGAGACCACAAAGAAAGAGAGCGAACTTGCCGGCATAGTTGTCGGCAACCGCTCTTTCTTCTTGGAGGAGATCAAGGTTTCTTCTGACCTTCCGCTTCTGGGAGTTTCCAATACTGTTTTGGGTACCTCGTATGACTCCAAACACAAGGCATTTGTGTATGAGGTAGAGGCAGTGTTGAAGGCTTCTACTTCCCTTCCGCTATATGAGAGCGAACTGAAGGATTTTGCAGCAAAGATAACCCTAGTGGAGGCCAACCTTCCCCAAGCAAAAGATTCACTGGCAAAAGAGGAACAGCTGAACCTGTTGCTTGGGTATTATACAGAGTTTGAAAAACTGGGGTATGTTGCCCGTGCCCTTGGAGCGACTGCGCTTCCCTCCTTAAGCCGATCAAGATACTCCCTTGAGCTGCTGCTGATGGAGGAGGGTAGGGTTATCGACTCCTACGAAAAAGCTGCCCTGAACCTAACTAAGGCAGTGAGTAAAGATGGTGCTTATGTATACCCTGCCAAGCTGAACGGTTCAGGCGGAGTGACTGAGTTTGCCGAACAGCTCGCCTATGCCATGCAGACCGAGCTGGGAGCCAAGGCAGCCTCTGATGCCTCTAGGGCGAAGTATTACCTGTTTGGCACCTATACCCTGAAAGCCGAAGGCAAAGAGGGCATCTATGTGACCTACCGCCTTGAAGACAGGGAGGGAAGAGTTGTCTCAACCTCAATGGCAGAGTTGCTTCCCTCAGTGTATGAGGGGCAAGAGATAGTCCCCATCGCCTACGACTTCCAAAAGCAGCTGGAACGGGGCAATGCTGTGGATACAGGTTTCTCAGTGGACATCAGGATGAACGGCAAGAAGGATTACCTTTCCTTCCATACAGGTGATGAGCTGACCATAGAGGTGAAGGCAAGTGCCCCATGCTACTTCTATGTGGTTGGGTATGTGTTCAATGAACTGGATGAGAAATTCTCCTATCTGTTCCCCTTGAAGCTTGATGCTGTAGGCAAGGACATGTTCGTCTATCGTGTCTCCCCTGAGGATGTGAACAAGTGGATCATCATCAACCCCACCTACAGGGGCGAGGTGCTTCCGATTGAGATCATCGAGCCCTATGGGGTGGAGATGCTGCAAGTCTATGCCTCGACACAGAAGGAGTACCAGAAGTTTCTGGAGACCGTCCCTGGTTTTATGGAGACAGAAGAGTATTATATGATCTCGGACAATCCGGAGGATGGGCTGGCTCTTACAAGGGCTTTGAATGTGAAGAAGAAAAGTGAACAGGCAACGAGTGAGACCAGGCAGGGCGAAGCATCTGTGGCGTTTACCTCGAGCAGGACACGATAAATGATATATATATTCTAATGGGGGCTATGTATGAGAAAAAGAATTTTAGTGTTGGCAATTGTTCTCCTGGCAAGTATAACTCTTTGGGCAGGGACAGGGGATCGGTATGCCCTGGTGATCGGCAATGGGAAGTA
>CAZGOK010000438.1:0-1632 GCA_964527665.1 uncultured Sphaerochaeta sp. | reverse complement strand
TACTCGTCTTTTCTAAATACTATCCAAGTCTCCAAGACCCCCAGAAGGGGCAACACGAAGACAACCAATACGTTCAAACCAGGCACCAGGAAAGCTATCAGGAACAGGCTTATCATCAAGCGTCCGCCACTGATGGGCAGACCCTTGCGACGCACAAAGTGCATGACGATGGCCATGCCTTGTACGGCATAGAGTACACAGGAGCCCAGGGCAACATTTAAGGCCAGGGCACGTCCCAGGAAGGGAGCCTTGAGAACCATCAGGAACAAAACCACTGTCCAAGATCCGAGAAACACCCAAAGGGTTTCATACGGAACCGACCAACGGGTTATGCGCTGTGGGAAGTTCTCATCAAACCGTCCCAGATAACTCATAGCCATGAAGGAAGCAAATCCTACCAGTCCCATACTAAGGGGGACCAGAACAGATGCGCTGACCATCACTGACAAGCGATATACCTTCTCCAGATCTCTCGTTGAGAGAGTACCGGAAGATCCATCCATCAGACTGAACAGGGAGCTAAAGGTCTCAAGCATTATCGCATCGACCTTGGCAACCGTCTCAGAACCACTGGAAAGCCAGATAACCAACCCTATCGAAGCAACCACACCAAAGGAGGCGGATGCAAGATAGCGTACTAGAGTGCGCCTATCGTCCAGATAAATCCAAACTGCGGCAGCGACCAGCAATACAACTGGAATGAACAATCCGATACCCACCAGCAATCTTCCTGCAGGATCTGCAAGCGCGCCTCGCGCTTGGAACAGGGAGACGATCATCGTAAGCAGCGCTACGGCTGCCACGGGGACCAGTGCATATTTGCGATCGGAAATTTTTGGCGCCAGAACCATGAGCGGAATGGTGAACAGGAAATTGCCCAGCATGAACCGGGAGAGTACGAAACTCACCCCTGCCACCATGGCCGCCTTGCCCATCAACTGCTTTTCACTCTGATTCATAACGTCTAACAAAGCTTACTTCTTCTCAAAAGGAAGGTATGCCAGTACGCGTGCCTTCTTGATCTCGTTGGTAACAGCTCTCTGGTGCTTTGCACAACAACCGGTTATGCGAGCAGGAAGAATCTTGCCCCTTTCGGTCACATATCTGCGAAGCAGTTCAGGGTTCTTGTAATCAGGGGTGAGGTTCTGGGTACAGAACTTACAGACCTTCTTGCGGAAGTTGGGTCTGCGCCCACCGCCACCACTTGAGCGCCTGTCCCTACCACCTCTGCTATCGGAATCCTTGGAATCTTTATCGTCATCACGCATGAATTTTCTCCTTAAAAACTAGATACTGCTATGAGCAGTTGTTAAAATGGGATCTGGTCGTCATCGAACTGCTCAGGTCCGCCCATGTCCATATCGGGCATTTGAGGTGCGGCTGAGGGAGTCCGTGCGGCATACGATCCTTGGGGTTTCGCCTGGCTGTCGGTACGACGGCCTTCCGAGCGATCACCACCAGAGCTTGCTAGAAGCTGCAGGGAATTGACTACGATCTCAACACGGGAACGGTTCTGTCCATCCTGCTCCCAACGGCTCTGCCTCAGTTCACCAAGGATGGAAACCTGCCTGCCCTTCTCCAGATACTGGTTCAGGCCTTCGGCGCTCTTTCCAAACATAGTGCAATTGAAGA
>CAZGOK010000437.1:0-1635 GCA_964527665.1 uncultured Sphaerochaeta sp. | reverse complement strand
GACTATACTGGCAGTAGGAGGCTTACAATGGACTTTCTACAAAACATGGGAATTGGTATCTACTTCCTTATTTTCTTCGGCAAGATACTTGAAGTAACAGTGGCTACGGTACGTATGGTACTTATCAATCGAGGGGAGCGAGTAAAAGGAACCATCCTTGCATTCTTTGATATCCTGTTATGGCTCGTCATAACAGGGACGGTATTACAAGGCTTCCAGGAAGATCCCTTACGGATGCTGGTCTTCGCTTTAGCCTTTGCAGTCGGTAACTACATGGGATCGTGGGTTGAGGATAAGTTGGCATTCGGACTGAGTTCAATTCAGATCGTCGTACCAGACTCAGAAGAGAGCAAGCACCTCGCCACGGCCCTTCGTGAAGAAGGGTTTGGTGTAACTGTAGTCAAAGGGACTGGTCGTAGCGGAAATAGGGATGTGATGTTGTTGTATCTGAAGCGAAAGCAAATTGCTAAAGCCAAGGCTACAATCAATGATAACTTTACCGGAGCCGTTATCGTAGTGAGCGACTCACGAGTAATTAAAGGTGGCTATAGTTCCATAAAATAGCTATTATCACTTCTATTGGATTTTCATGTATCTTTGAACCATACAGGTAGGTGCTGAAGCTACTGAAGGAAAAGCTCTCCTTACAAGCATAGAAACTGCACAAGCAGCATCTACAGCAAGATGGGAAGCTGATCTAGAAGAAACTATTGATCAGGCATGGGATAAGGCTAAATCAGATGTTCGCTCTGACTGGGAAGAAAGCGAAGCCTCTGTAACTTCATAAAGAAGCGTATCCCATTACAAGGACCTCTGAGGGCATTGCCCTCAGAGGTCCTATTTTTGTGTACTATAATTCAATCAGTAAGTCCTGTGGGGCATAACAGTTCCCCTGAATAAGAAGAGCATGCTTACAGCACTCTCTCCTTACGCCCACACGGTTATTTGCTGTTGATCACTGCTTGGCTTCGCTACTCTCTGTGTTTAGTAGGGACCTCTGATAAGGTGAGCAACCTTCTCGCTATAGAACGTCTCCAATTTCTTGTGAAGCTCCGCTGACAAGGGTGGAAGAGACGATATCGCAGCATTGTCCACAACCTGAGAGGGACGGCTGGCCCCGGGAATTACCACTGAGACAGCTTCATGGTCCAATATCCATCTCAGTGCCATCTGAGCGAGGGTCATGCCTTCAGGCTTGAAGGACGCAAGCTCTTCTGTAAGCTCCACCCCTTTCTCAAACGGAAGGCCAGCAAAGGTCTCCCCAACATTGAAAGCAGCACCATCACGATTGAAATTCCTGTGATCTGTTTCCCCAAAGGTAGTATTCTTTTTCATTTTTCCTGACAGCAATCCACTTGCCAAGGGAACACGAGCTATAAGGGAAACTCCCTTCTGCTGTGCCTGGCCAAAGAGGTCGGTGATGAGCTTCTGTCGATATATGTTGAAGATGACCTGTAGGGAAGCTATTCCCTCTTCCTTCAGACAGACAAGACCTTCTTCAACAGATTCAACACTGGCTCCGAAGTCTGCAATCTTACCCTGCTTCTTCAGATCCCTCAGGATATCGAACACTTCCCCGTCAGATAAGACTTCCAAGGGAATGCAATGCAGCTGTATAAGGTCTAGCTGCTCCAA
>CAZGOK010000436.1:0-1635 GCA_964527665.1 uncultured Sphaerochaeta sp. | reverse complement strand
GCTATGGTCACCCAGACCATGGCGATCCTTCTGGAGGTCTTCACCTCCTTGTTGCTGCGGATGGACATGAATCTGATCAGGATATGGGGCATGCCAAAATAGCCAAGGCCCCAGGAGAGAGCGGATAGGATGTCGATGAGGCCGTACGTAGAGCCTGGCTCAGCGACAAAGGGGTTGACGAACTGCATGCCGAACAGGGAGAGCTGGTCTATGGTTGCTGTGGGGCCCCCGAGGGTAACCACCGCTATTATGGCAGTCATTACCAGGGCTATGAACATCAGCGACCCTTGGAAGAAGTCTGTTGCCACCACAGCGAGGTATCCACCCAGCAGGGTGTAGCCGAGGATTACCGTCACACCCAAGAAGAGTGCAACGTAGTAGTTCATGCCGAAGACGGTGTTGAACAGCTTTGCACTTGCAAGGAAACCGCTTGCCGTATAGACGATGAAGAAGACAAGGATGAGGATCGAGCTGACGGTCTGCAGCACCTTTGTCTTGTCCCTGAAGCGGTTGGCAAAGAATTCGGGGATGGTGATGGAGTCCTTTGCATGGATGGTATACTTTCTCATGCGCTTGGCTATGAAGAGCCAGTTGAGGTAGGTGCCGATCAAGAGCCCTGCAGCGGTCCAGAAGGCCTCTTGCAACCCGGTGAAATATGCGACGCCAGGCAGGCCCATCAACAGCCATCCGGACATGTCGGAGGCTTCCGCGCTGAGTGCTGTGAACCAGGGACCGACTGAGCGGCTGCCCAAGAAGAAGTCGCTGGTGCTGTGTGTTTTCTTGTAGGTGACGAATCCGATGCTCAACATGAGGCCCAGGTATAACGCAAAGGCCAGGGAGGTAATAAGCTGATAACTGTTCATTGTGACTCTCTCTCAATCTAGATTTGTTCTAGAGTACCTAGAACAAATCATGATAGCAAGAGATTCTTTACATCAAATGAACAGTTATTGCATATTTATGCAGTAAATCATGGTACGTACCTAATCGTCTGCCACAGGTGGTTGTATTTTTCCAGGTCGGGACCTAGGTCATCGAGGTTGTCGGAGTTTTTCATATCTTCAGTGGTGAAGAAAAAAGTATCGCTATGCATGTGCTTGGCAGCCCCTGTATTGGTGGTGGGGGGGAAGCCGAACTCATCGAGGAAGACAGCGTGGTTCTTGGGGTCATGCATGAAGTTGATGAATGCGTGTGCCGCCTCGCTGTTGGCAGCTCCCTTGGGAATGACCATGTTGTCGATGTACATCATGCCACCCCCATCAGGGATGAAGAAGTCGATCTCATCCCATCTTCTTTTGGGGATCTCGGCAAAGATGTTTTCAGGATAGCTGTGGGAAACCCAGAACTCTCCCTGGCTGAAGGCCTTGCCAAAGGATTCCGAATCGAACTTGACCAGGTTGGGTTTCCACTCGCTGATGATGAGGTCCGTCGCTTCCTCTAGTTCCTGCTCATTGGTGCTGTTTGCACTATAGCCAAGATGTTTCAACCCAGCAGCCATGACTTCGCGCATGTCATCGAGCATGGACATACGACCTGCCATACGCTTGTCGGCAAAGATGGACCAGTTTCGTGCATAGTCGGAAGGAGCCTTCTCCTTGTTGACCGCTATCCCGCTGGAACCCATGAAGTAGGGTA
>CAZGOK010000435.1:0-1635 GCA_964527665.1 uncultured Sphaerochaeta sp. | reverse complement strand
ACCTGTAGTTCCCGCTGACTTTTTCTAACTACCCTGCTTTTCCCTACTCCGAATATTCATTAATTCCCTATATTTGTTAGAAATATCTTGTGACGTTATGCTTTTCGTGCTAGTATGTAGTTAGAATATCATTCTAACTACACGGGAGGCATGGAACAGTATGTACCTAGGATATGACATTAAGAATGGGGTGAGATACGCCAAAATCTGCTCTTCCAGAAGGGAGGGTGACAAGATAATCAGCAGCCAGAAGAGCCTGGGCAGGGTCCTTGACGAGAAGAAGGGAATCTTCCGCAACCGGGAGAGGGGAATCTTCACCTATGATGTGGATACCGATACGTACGGCAAGCCAGACCCTTCCTTTGTCCCCAAGGTTGCAAAGAAGGATGCCAAAGAAAAACTCATCCTTGACTTCGGTGACTCCTACTTCCTAGATGCTTTCATCCGAAAGAATGGCCTTGAGCCGTCTATAAAGGCTCTCGGCTATGGGAATCCCGATACTGTCTGGGCCATGGTTCAGTACTATGTCCTTTGCAACCTTGCCAATTGCCATGCCGGGGACTGGTGGGATGGCAACTATGCGAGGATCCTCTACCCTGATGCCAACCTGAGCAGCCAGAGGATCAGTGACATGCTGGGGTACATAGGGGATGAGGGCGTCTATAGGGACTTCTTCAAGGAATATACGAAGCTCCTTGCCAAGAAAGATGAGGGGACCAATATCCTGATCGACAGCACAGGCCTGCCCAACAGCATCCATTTCCCCCTTACCGCCATCAGCAACCACAACGGGAAGATCAGCAACGAAATGAGGCTCATCTTTGTCTTGCAGCAGGAGACGGAGCTTCCCCTGTTCATGCGCTACTGTCCAGGAAACGTCATTGACATCACCACCCTGACGAAGACCATCCTCGAGCTGAAGGCGAACGGGATCAATACTAAGTTTGCAATCCTCGATGCAGGATACCTCTCCAAAGAGAACATAGAGGAGCTGTATGAGAACGGCATCTCCTTCCTTTCCAGGCTGAAGTCTAACAACCTGATCTATAAAAATGCGCTAAAAGAGCATCTCCCTACTCTGGAGGCAAAGGAAAACCTTGTCACCTACAATTCCAGATATGCCTACATAAAGAGGATCGACTGTGAGATAGGTAAAGGTCATAGGGCATATGTTTATCTCTGCAGGGACCTGGCGATGAAGAGCATCGAGAACTCAAACCTCTTCACCAAGGCGGAGAAAGCCGGGATGAAGCCCCAGGCTGTCTATGATGCTATGAGCGAGCATGGCATCTTTGCTCTTGTCTCCTCACGCCCGATCGCCAAGGAGAAGATTCTGGGCACCTACTACACTCGTCAGCAGATAGAGCAGGTCTTCGACATCTGCAAGAACTACACCAACATGCTTCCGCTCAGGGTGCAGACCGAAGAGACACTCAGGGGGCATCTGATGCTGAGCTTCATAGGTGCAGTCATCGTAAAGATGCTCCAGAAGCAGATAAAGGGCACCTCCTATTCCCCGATTAATGTATTCACCAACCTGAGGAACCACAAATGTAAGGTATTTGACGGCTTCCTGCTGACCCAGGAATCGGTAAAGAAGGCGAATGACATCTACAAGCTGATGGACCTGAAAGT
>CAZGOK010000434.1:0-1639 GCA_964527665.1 uncultured Sphaerochaeta sp. | reverse complement strand
CTTGCAGTAGATCTGGGCGTTCTTGGGCAGGTCTTCCCACTTGCGGGCTTCGGTGGTGTCGCTCATCCACCCGTCATACTCTTCGTAGATAGGCTCGGCGATCTCCTGCAAGGCAGTCTCAGGCAGATGCTTTACGATCTCCCCGTTGATCCTGTAGGCGACGCACACCTTCAGTTTCTCAAAGGTATCCAGTACATCGAGCTTGGTCAGCGCAATGCTGGTAAAGCCGTTGATCCAGCAGGAGAAGTCGGCAGCGACGGCGTCGAACCAACCACAGCGGCGGGGGCGCCCTGTGGTGGCACCATACTCCTTGCCGATATCCTGCAGCTTCTTTCCTGTCTCATCGAGGAGCTCTGTCATGAACGGGCCGCCACCTACACTGGTGGAGTAGACCTTTGCCACCCCGATGACCTCGCTGATCCTGCTGGGGGCAATGCCAGCCCCGCTGGTAGCGCCTCCTGCGGTAGGGTTGCTGCTGGTGGTGTAGGGGTAGATGCCCCAGTCAAGGTCGCGCATGATGCCTAGCTGGCCCTCAAGCAGAATCTTCTTGTTATCCTGGTACGCTTGGCGTACCAGGGGAACGCTGTCGATGATCTTGTCGCCGAACTGGTCCTTCCATTTGGTACAGAGCGCAAGCATCTCTTCGACGGTCACCTCAGGCAGGCCAAAGTAGGAGAGTTCGCGGTTTTTCTGGGGAAGGGCCATCTCCAGGCGGTTCTTGAGGCGGTCAAAATCGAGCAGGTCAGCTGCCCTGATCCCAGACCTTGTCGCCTTGTCACTGTAGCAGGGTCCGATGCCCCTTTTGGTGGTGCCTATCTGCATCTTCTGGCTTTTGGCCAGTTCCTGGGCTCCGTCGAGCATGCAGTGGTAGGGCATGATGAGGTGGGCCCGTACGTCGACAAAGAGGTTGTCTACCTCAACACCCTTTGTGGCGATGTCTGCAAGCTCTGTCGCCATGGTCTCGAAGTTGACTACTGTCCCGGCTCCCACGATGTTTGTGGTATCCGGGTTGAAGATGCCGCTAGGGATGATGTGCAGGGCAAACTTGCCATGCTCGTTTATGACGGTGTGCCCGGCATTGTCCCCGCCTTGGTATCGGATGACGATATCGGAATGGACTGCAAGATAGTCAACTATGCGCCCCTTGCCCTCGTCTCCCCACTGTGCCCCTACTATTGATGTAATGCTGCTCATTAGGTACGCTCCTTAGCTCTTTCTTCAAGCATGATCTTCTCATTTTCTGTGTGTTCTTCAATATCCTCAGCATCCCAAGGGTACTTGATCCAGACGTTGCCCAGGTCAAGGCCAACGAAATAGCGCTTGATCTCAGAGGGGAACTCCACGTCCTTGTCCTTTTGCTTGTTGTGCAGGACCAGCACTGCAATCTCTTCAGGCTGGAACTTCAGCAGCTCCCCTACGCAGTATGCCAGTGTGGCGCGCGTGTCGTCGACCTCGTCGATGAGCAGCACCTTTTTGCCTACCAGCTGGGACTGCACTTCGTCGATCCACTGGATCTTTGTGGGGTGATCCTTATGCTTGTTATCAAGGCCGTAGTAGGAGATTCCCACTGCATAGATGGGGCGGTTGATAAAGGTCTTCATGATCCTGGCGGGTATGAACCCCCCACTTCCGATTGCGA
>CAZGOK010000433.1:0-1641 GCA_964527665.1 uncultured Sphaerochaeta sp. | reverse complement strand
ACAAAGAGATAGAGCAACCGCCTGTAGCGTTCCCCCTTGGACAGAAAGGTCAGGAGCGTATTGGTCAGCAGGGATCCTGCCATCTGGACCAGGAGGAAGGTTCCTATCAGGCTGCCGTCTACGGTGAATTTTGTCCTTGCAAACAGGATAAGGAAGGGGATGGTGGAGAGGATGACCCCACTGGTATTGATGAGAAGCAGGTAGAGGCGCATATTCCTATCCTCTTTGATGACCTGCCCAAAGGCCACAAACCGTTTCCCAAGGGAGAGCTTCTCCTTGACGGGGGCATCCTCCTCCTTGATCATCCAGAACCCGATGGTGGCAAGGCCCAGCAGTCCCCCTGCAAGCAGGAATAGGGTGGAGTAGTTGTTTGGGTAGGGAAGGGCCGAGAGGATCACCTTCACCAGCAGGGCTGAGGCTATGACCCCGACACTTGCGATGAGCTGCTTGATGGTAAGCAGCTTTTTTCTTCTTGAAGGCTCTATGGTCCTGCCAAGGATGTCCGTATAGGAGATGTTGGCAAAGGCACCGCTGAAGGAGAATACGGTCATAAGGCCAAGGATGGTCCATACCTTCCAAAGCCCAACACCAGAGAGGGTGCGCAAGAATATACCCAGTACTATGAGGGCGGTTACCCTGAGGTATATGCCTGCAAGCAGGGCTGGTTTCTTTCTCCTGAGGGGGAAGATGATCCCGGCGAAGAGCAACTGCATGAAGCTGGTGCCTCCGATCATGATGGAGGAGAGGATTCCCATATGCAGTGATGTTGCACCGCTTTCTGCAAGCATGTTCGGCACCACCGTGTTGATGTCGATGAAGTTCATCGTCAGGGCGAGGAAGAGTGCATGCACAAGGAATGCTGTAAAATTGCGTTTCTGTATCTGGGACGTATTCACTGTATCGATCCTTTTGTTGAATATACTCCATTTTTGCCTTGTCGCCAATGTTGTTGAGCGTCCTGAAAAGAGAGGGGGAGGTGGAGTATAGAAGGTCGAATAGGTAATTCACGTAAGGAAGATTTAGTGTATTTTTAGGGAAAATATATACGCAACAGGTACATATTCTTTGTTGAAAACAAAATGATTGTGAAACGGGTTGGGATGGAGTATCATTTGCTACAGAGGGGAGAGCTATTGTTTTCCTCATATTGTGCATTTTTAAAGCATATAAATCCGTGAAAAGGAGCAGTAATGAACACGCGTAAAGAGAAAGAGAAATTGCAGAAATACACCATAGGGTACCTGATAGCCATGGTTGTCATCTTTGTTGTTGTACTGATCGGGGTGCCTAGCCCGGGACTGAAAACAGTAGCTCTCATTGCTACCGTTGTAGTCTTTGCAGCCCTTATCTTCCTACAGTGGAAAAAGGCCAGTGTCGTTGGTGATACAGCGGTACCTCCCTTGCCAGAGGGGCAGATCCCCCCAGCCCCTGGAACCATCATTCCGCCTATTCCTGGGACCATAGTCCCTCCTGTAGCAGATGCAAAGCCGGTTCCTCCCCCTAAGGCGGCACAGAAACCCACACCAACTCCTGTTGTCAAGGAAGCAGCCAAACTAGAAGAAAAACCTGCTCCGATACCCAAGACTCAGGAACTGCCCAAGGCAGGGAATATGCCAGAAGCCAAAGCAAAGGAACCTGCAA
>CAZGOK010000432.1:0-1650 GCA_964527665.1 uncultured Sphaerochaeta sp. | reverse complement strand
CTCCAGCAGGTGTTTTTGTGTCATCGCCGACATCAGAAACATACGCTTCCATCACAACCTGCTGGAGATGGTCGCGAAACTCACTGCAGATGGGATGGGCCACATCCTTGAACTCCCCATTGGCAAGCTGACGGCTTGGCATGGCGATGAAGTCCCCTTCACGACCTTCGATAACCTTAATATTATGCACAACAAACTGATTGTCGAACGTTACGGTCACATAAGCCTTGAGCTTCCCAGCTTGGGTAACTTTTCTGATCCGCACTTCTGATATGTCCACAATAACCTCCTGCAACTCTCTATAAGATGCAAATCCCTATATCAGGTTAGTGCACCATAGCTGCACACTATCCAAAAACTGACCATGTAATTCCCTATGCAATTCTACCACACTTTTGTCATTCTCACCTACAAAATACCAACATGAGCCGCTTCCGGACAAACTTCCATATCCTATATATTTGCTTGCAATATTGGCAATTGTCCCATAAAACTCCGGATAATGCAGACATTTCTCAAAATCATTGAAGAAAGCATCCCCCCACTGGTGGCTCTCCCTCTCCAACGTGGCAAGGACTCGCTCTAGGGGCACCCTCTTTCCAAGACCATTTTTTCCTAGCAGGATATCAAGGAGGGCATACGCCTCCTTGGTAGATACCGAGTATCCCCTGGGCTGGGCCAACAGGATGGGCTTGGGCGCTACAGAGAGGGCTTTGATGCGCTCTCCCCTGCCCTCCACCAAGGCACAAGAAAAGCCGGAGAGGAAAAAGGGAACATCGCTGCCGACGCCCAAGGCAACCTCTTCAAGCTCCTTGAAAGCGAGGGCCCTCGCTTTCAAGGAGCTTGAAGAGGTTGCCTTGGGCGTCGGCAGCGATGTTCCCTTTTTCCTCTCCGGCTTTTCTTGTGCCTTGGTGGAGGGCAGGGGAGAGCGCATCAAAGCCCTCTCTGTAGCGCCCAAGCCCATCCTGTTGGCCCAGCCCAGGGGATACTCGGTATCTACCAAGGAGGCGTATGCCCTCCTTGATATCCTGCTAGGAAAAAATGGTCTTGGAAAGAGGGTGCCCCTAGAGCGAGTCCTTGCCACGTTGGAGAGGGAGAGCCACCAGTGGGGGGATGCTTTCTTCAATGATTTTGAGAAATGTCTGCATTATCCGGAGTTTTATGGGACAATTGCCAATATTGCAAGCAAATATATAGGATATGGAAGTTTGTCCGGAAGCGGCTCATGTTGGTATTTTGTAGGTGAGAATGACAAAAGTGTGGTAGAATTGCATAGGGAATTACATGGTCAGTTTTTGGATAGTGTGCAGCTATGGTGCACTAACCTGATATAGGGATTTGCATCTTATAGAGAGTTGCAGGAGGTTATTGTGGACATATCAGAAGTGCGGATCAGAAAAGTTACCCAAGCTGGGAAGCTCAAGGCTTATGTGACCGTAACGTTCGACAATCAGTTTGTTGTGCATAATATTAAGGTTATCGAAGGTCGTGAAGGGGACTTCATCGCCATGCCAAGCCGTCAGCTTGCCAATGGGGAGTTCAAGGATGTGGCCCATCCCATCTGCAGTGAGTTTCGCGACCATCTCCAGCAGGTTGTGATGGAAGCGTATGTTTCTGATGTCGGCGATGACACAAAAACACCTGCTGGAG
>CAZGOK010000431.1:0-1653 GCA_964527665.1 uncultured Sphaerochaeta sp. | reverse complement strand
ATGGCGGGGAGGGCAATGACTGTGTATCCTACCATTCCTATCCAAACTGGAGAATAAATCATGAAGATGTCAAACCGCATTTCCGCTTTCCAATGCTCACCCATCAGAAGACTCTCACCCTATGCCCGTGAAGCACAGAACCGTGGCATCAAGGTCTACTACCTCAACATAGGCCAGCCTGATATCCATACCCCCCCTCAAGTCCTTGAGGCGGTTCGCTCCTATGACCAGAGCATCATCGCCTATGGCAGCAGTGAAGGGCGTGAAGACCTGCGCGCAGCCCTTCCCGCCTACTACGCCAAGTATGGACTTGAGGTGAGCAGCGACCAGCTCCTAATCACAACCGGAGGCAGTGAGGCTCTGCAATTCGCTTTCATGACGCTTTGCGACCCGTATGATGAGGTCATCATCCCCGAGCCTTACTATACCAACGTCTCCTCGTTTGCCCACTCTGCAATGGTCAACCTCGTTCCTGTAACCAGCAAGATAGAGGATGGGTTTGCCCTCCCTGATATCTCAGAGTTTGAAAAGAAGATTACGCGCAAGACCGGGGCTATCCTGGTATGCAGCCCCAACAACCCCACCGGGCATGTCTATACGAAGGATGAGTTGCTTCAGCTGCTCAACCTTGCCAAGAAGCATGATATCTTCCTGATCGTCGATGAGGTCTACCGGGAGTTCTGCTATGACGGCAAGGAGTTCACCAGTGTGCTCGCCTTTCCCGAATTTGCCGATAGGGTTATCTGTGTGGATAGCTTTTCCAAGCGGTACAGCATGTGCGGTTCGCGCATCGGAGCCCTTGTAAGCAAGAATCCCGATGTCCTGGCCAATGCCCTCAAGCTTGCCCAGGCACGGCTTTGTCCCCCAGAGATAGAGCAGGTGGCAGCAAGGGCTGCCTTGGATACCGATGACTCCTACCTCGAAGAGGTAAAGGCCGAGTATGAGAAGCGTAGGGACTTTATAGTTGAGGGGTTACAGAAGATAGAAGGGGTGGTCTGCAACGCTCCTAAGGGGGCTTTCTACCTGGTAGCCGAGCTTCCTGTTGATAATGCAGAAGATTTCGCCATCTTTATGCTCAAGGACTTCTCCTTGGACGGCAAGACAGTGATGGTAGCCCCTTGTGAAGACTTCTATGAGACAGAGGGCCTTGGGCGCAAACAGGTACGAATTGCCTATGTCCTCAATACCGAAGACCTTTCAGAGGCCCTCAAGTGCTTTGAAGCAGGCTTGAAGGCCTACCAGGCGAAAGTTCTCAAAGAGAGCGTTTGACGCTCTCTTACTCTCCTATGATTTTGATGAGGCAGTGCTTATCGCGCATCCCATCAAAGTCATAGTAGAAGAGCTGCTCCCACGATCCAAAGTCTAGTTTCCCTGCTGTGATGGCAACGACGGCCTCACGCCCCATGATGGTGCGTTTCAGATGGCCGTCGGCATTCATCTCGTCTCCCTTGTTGTGCTTGTACTGTTCATGCGGGAGTTCTGGGGCGAGCTTCTCAAGCCAAACCTCAAAGTCCTGGTGCAGACCGCTTTCAATGGCGTTGATGAAGACACTGGATGTGATGTTCATGGCATTGACCAGGACAAGGCCCTCCCTGACACCACTTTCTTCCACGGCTTTTTGTACGGCTTCGGTGACATTTACCAGACCGCGCC
>CAZGOK010000430.1:0-1659 GCA_964527665.1 uncultured Sphaerochaeta sp. | reverse complement strand
ACCTCACCTATAAGAACTTTGACTTCACCGATTCAACCACATGGGATGCATGCCTACAGGGAGTGACCAAGGTTTTTCTTATGCGCCCACCCCATATTTCCCGTATCAAAAGGGATATGCATCCCTTCCTTGCCTATCTCAAACATAAACAAATCAAACAAATAGTGTTTCTCTCCGTACAAGGAGCTGAGACCAATACTATAGTCCCGCACCATACGATAGAAGCCCATATCCAGGAACTTGGATTGCCCTACACCTTTGTCAGGCCAAGCTTCTTCATGCAAAACCTTGAGACGACTCACCTTGAGGAAATCCGCGATGACCACTCCTTGATGGTCCCTACGGGAAAAGGAAAGACAAACTTTATTGATGTCCGGGACATCGGGCAGATATGTGCCCTGATGTTCCTTGATGAAAAGCACCTATACAAGGCTTATACGGTGACAGGAGAAACAAGCTACTCCTACCGGGAGGTAGCCGACCATCTGAGCCGGGGCCTTGGATTCACCGTCACATTCACCAACCCAAATCCGCTTCGATTCATAGCGTATCACCTGAGGCAGAAGAGAAAGCTTGCTATGGTACTGGTAATGCTCATACTCTATACGACAGTAAGAACCGGCAAGGGTAATATCACCACTGATACCACCCAAGAGCTCCTCCAAAGATCTCCCATAAGCCTGGACAGGTACATTGCTGACCACAAGGCCCTATTTGGAGGAAAGGTATGAATGACAACAGTTTTGGCAAGCACATCTCCCTGATCAACAGGGCAGCCCAAGGGTACTTTTCCAGCAACCTGAAAGCCTACCACATAGGACCAGGACAACAGGCTTACCTTCTGACCCTCCTTCCCCATGAATCCATCATGCAGGAGGAGCTTGCCCGGCGCCTGCAAGTTGACAAGGCTAATGTGACTCGGGCGATCAAGGGTCTGGTCGGACAGGGGTATGTGAGGCGAGAGCGATCGGAGGAGGACAAGCGAGCTTTGCTGATAACCCTCACAGAAAAAGGGATGCAGGTTCGGTCTGAAGTGGAGATCATAGCCTCAAGTTGGATACAAAAGGTACGCTCCCCACTGAGCGATGAGGAGTGGAAAGCAATGGAAGGATATCTACAAAGGATGGCAAACTCCCTTATTCAAGGATAACACAGGCCATCTTTCAAGCGAATCACCCACATACTCTCCTTATCTAGTATGAAATACCTTATCAACACACCAAGTGACCAACGCATCAAAGACATGGCTGTCCATGATCGCCCTAGAGAGCGTATGGTTTCAGGAGGGGCAGAATCCCTCTCAGATCTTGAGCTACTTGCCATCCTCATCGGCAGTGGCAGCAAGGAGCGCCCGGTGAATGCCATCGCCAAGCAACTGCTGGAAGTCATGGACAAGAATGCCATTGTTGGCCATGACGACCTACGCAACATCCCAGGGCTAGGCATAGCCAAGACCACCCTCATCTGTGCTGCCCTGGAACTGGGCAGAAGACGACTGCCGGCTAAAAAACGGCAGATATCCACCCCTGGGGACATCTATCCTCTGATCAGCCACTATGCAGGGAGGATGCAGGAGCACTTCCTGAGCATAGCGCTCAATGGGGCACACGAAGTCCTCTCGGTCAACGTCTGCTCCATCGGGCTGGTGAACAGAACACT
>CAZGOK010000429.1:0-1663 GCA_964527665.1 uncultured Sphaerochaeta sp. | reverse complement strand
AGCATGGCGTACAGGTCATTTGCCGGAGCCTCCAGCATCAAGGAGCGTGCTGCCTGCAAGGTATAGGGGATGGAGTACTTTCTAAATGCCTTCTCAAAGCTCAATTGATTACCTGTTGAACGCATAAGAAGTGCCATATCACTAGGCTTTGGCCTTCTGGGGCCATCATCAGAGGGGATAAGGTACTCATCGGTGGTGAGCATGCGCACCATCAGGGAGGCAACAGCTACTGCTTCTGCATCGGCAGAGTCTGCATTCTCTTGCTCTTCATCCTTCTCTTTATCTGGCTTCTCCTTCTCTGGGTTTTCCTTCTCTGGGTTTTCTTGTTCTTGTCCTGTCCCTAGCTCTATATTCTTGTCTTTGTCTTTTTCCTTCCGAAGAGGCTTGACCAACATTGTACAGGTAGGTTCTATTCCCTCAGTTGGGGCTCTGAAGCCCAAGGAGGTAAAGTCAGCCTCATAGGACTCACCCTCATTCCTCATTATCTGGGGAAACATCCGGTTGAACAATTCGATGAGGGCGGGTTCGCTCCGATAGTTGGTATCAAGGCTGAGGGCCTCTCCCCCAACCTTGCCAAGCTCTTCGTTGAGATGTTTGAAAACTCGAACATCCGCACCCCGAAAGCGATAGATCGACTGCTTCTCGTCCCCTACAAAGAAGAGCTTGTCCGCCTTGAGTGAAGTGGGAAGCGGAATACCCTCACTCTCTTCATCATCCTTTTCAGAGAGCAGGTAGAGCAGCTCTTTCTGCTGCTCGTTATTGTCCTGGAACTCGTCGATCATGATGTAGCGGAACTTATTCTTGAAGTAGGAACGTAACATGTGATTATTCTTCAGGATCTCCACAGCAAGGGAAGAGACATCACTGAAGGTAAGAATGCCTGTCTTACGCTTCTCCCTCTGGTAGGACTCTACATAAACACGGACAAAGGCTACCACATGGGTGAGATTCTCCTGATGCAACAGAACAGAGAGGGCAACACAGAGCTTGCTTCGCAGACTCTTGTAATCCTCTGTAGTATCACGCAGGAAGGCAAAGTCATCGCCTTTTCCGACCCCTGGTTTTCTGAAGAAGAACTTGTCGCTTGCAAGCAGGTCGAACATCTCCTCTTCTTCCAAACCCTTTCCAAACTCCTCAAGCAGCGTATGTGCAATGGTGCGAACAAGGACCAAGGTCTTGGGACCATCTCCAAAGGAGGCGTACCGTTCAAGAAGGCCCGTAAAATTGCTGAGAAGGTCATAGAATTGCTCACGTACTAATTCGACCAATGTATCAGAGAGATTCTCGTCAACCTTCTTGGGAAGATAGTAGTGGTCACTGACAAGGCGGACGAGCATATTCTCCACCAGGTTGTCTGGGGTATAGAGTTCAGAGAGGATCTTCGCGCCTTCGCTGAAGACGCGCTCTTCCATCAGGGCATTGGCACAGCGGATGGCACTTTTGGTGTTCTGCTCATCATCGACGGCGAAGTCGCCGGCAATGCCATAGGCGGTGCTGTCGCATCTGAGTATGGTGGAGCAGAAGCTGTCCAAGGTGGCAATGGTTGCATCGGGGAACTTGGCAAGTTGCATTGCTACATATGGGTCATCATTGAAAGAGAGCAACTGGCGGTGGATGCGCTCACGCATCTCGCGTGCCGCCTTGCGCGTAAAGGTGAGGGTAA
>CAZGOK010000428.1:0-1665 GCA_964527665.1 uncultured Sphaerochaeta sp. | reverse complement strand
GAACCAACGACTTCTACCGTGTGAAGGTAGCACTCTCCCACTGAGTTACGCGCCCGACTACTCAAACTATAATAAGGAAAAGAAAGGCGCTTGTCCAGTACTGATTTTGTTGAATTTTACTCAATAGCCCTAATAAGTGTAGTAACTCCTTATAATAGGCTTCATTACTAAAACAAGCATCTTCCAAATAGAATTTTGTTCGCTCTCTTGTCCATCAGTATCCTGCTTCTTTGCCCTACCGTTCAAACCTAAACACACTTCTTAGTGTGTGTAAGGCTTCATTCGCTTGCTAGAACTAAATTCACCATATCTTTTGCATTCTCATGCTACAATACCACTGTAGAGAGGTACCCCCATGTCAACACAGTATCTGATTGTAGGATCGCGTGTCCCTGCTTCTGAAAAGGGACTCACCCTGTACTCCTTTGATGAAGGAACTGGACAACTAAGTCTTGTAGGCTCCTATACAGGCATAGACATGCCTACCTTCCAGGCCTTCAACAAGAGAACATCTTTATTGTACTCAGTAAGTGAAGTCCAGGAGAAGGAAGGATGTGTGCAATCCTTCCGCTTTAACCCTACAGCTGCTGAACCCTTTACCCTAGCTGGCACCATACCCTCCGGGGGCAACTCTCCCTGCCATCTGGCGCTTTCTCCCGATGGGGAGTATCTCGCTGTTTCCAACTATGGTAATGGGGTATTCACCCTCTATGAGTTAGGTCCTGTAGGGCATGTTCTTTCAATAGCTCAAAGCAAACGCTTTGTAGGTGTTGGACACAATCCAGAGCGTCAGGAAGGTTCCCACATACACTCAGCCCTATGGACCTCTGATTCCAAGAATTTCTTCGTAGCGGACCTAGGACTCGATCGCATCGTGCATTACAGCAGACCCGAATGGAGCTTCCCATCGTTCAAGAAAGTACCGCTAGGGACAGGTCCGCGCCACATGGCTATCACTCGGGACAACCACTACCTCTATGTAGCTGGAGAACTTGCAAACCACGTAGAGGTCTATCGCATAGACAAGTTTGACAGCTGCTTCACCCACCTGCAAACCATAGCCACCCTACCCTCTGAATTCCTTCTTGCAAACACCGTTGCCGACCTGCATCTCTCTTCTGATGACAAGTACCTCTACTGTTCAAACAGAGGTCATGACAGCATAGTCACCTATGCTGTAAACAGTGGTACAGGCATGCTTACCTTTGTCTCCTATACTCCCACCTTGGGACAGGAACCTAGAAACTTTACTCTTTCTCCCGATGGCAAGTGGCTCTTGGTGGCAAACGGCTCCTCTGATTCCGTAGTCGTTTTTCCAATCGATCCCTATACTGGAGTTCCTGGTGTTGCTGTCTGTACTGTTGAGATCAAGGAGCCAGTTTGCCTAACTTTTGCCTAGATGCTCGTCTTCCTGTTTGATAGCTCCAACAATGTGGGTCCCCCTCATGCTTTGCTTTTGCAGACAAAATAGAATCGGCGTATTCCCTCTTGAGGGAATACGCCGAAAGCAACGGACAGGAGAAGCGAGATTCAATCACGCAACAGGAGATATATAGTGGGCCTCACAGAGGATGGCCAACCCCGTCATGAAGGTCGGGTCATCCCCAGACCAAGCTCTAGTCCAGGAAGAACGTTCCTGGAAACGTGCCGTTTCGCACAGTGACG
>CAZGOK010000427.1:0-1666 GCA_964527665.1 uncultured Sphaerochaeta sp. | reverse complement strand
GTAATTACCTTGTTGATCTTTGCATCCTTGTTGTCATAGGTAGCAGTTGCAATAACAGAGACATCATCACCTTCCACTACGCCGATAAGCGATCCTGCGATGACAGGGAGGGTATAGGAGCCGTCATATTCCTTATCCTGTGAGCTTGGGAAGATTGGGGCGCTTATGGTAAGGGGCTTTGCAGTTATTACACCTTCGGTGAAGGTGTAATCTGCAAGTGGGGCATACTTGCCGGTGATGGCAGTATCTTTTGCATAGACCAGGGTATGGGTGACGGTGATGAGCTTGCCACTGCCTACACTCTTGTCGTTATAATTTGCTGTCGCCGCAACTTGTACCTTATCATCCCCGTCACAATAGCCGGACAGTGTTCCGACGGTGACCTCAAGGCTCGTATTGCCGTCATATACCTTTATGGGATTAGGGATGGTAGGATTCGAGACACTCAGCGGTAGGGGAACGAACACTACAGGGACCTTCAGGTTCACCTGCTGGCCCTCTATCAGGATGATGCTCTTCGTGCCTCTTCCTATTTCAATTTTACAGTCTTGATCAGAAAAAGCTACAACAGTGAAGGACCAGTTCCCTGAAGCAATCTTGGGAATACGGACCTCCTCTCCAGGGGCCAGCCCGTCAAAGGTGACGGAGGCCCTGCTATTCTCAAGGTTTCCCACCAGCGAGTATCTCGCCACAATGGTCCTGATGGTGTCTTCAGGCTCTATCTGCAGGACGATCTCTCCCATCCTGTCCATCATGTCGCTACAGCCGACAAGGAGCAGCAAGAGAGAGGCGAGGACCACGAGCAATACGGAAATATGCTTAGTTCTATGTTTCATACCAACCACCTATAGGGAGACCCGGAGGCCGGCCTGGCATCCGTACATGAAAGCGAAGTCATTCTTTTCAAAAAAAGCGACGCCCATGGGAGCGATGAAGAGCTTGTACCTCTCATTGAGGGCATACGTGAGATAGAGGGAGAAGGTGAACTGCTGGTCCACGAAGAACTCGAAGGTGTAGCTCCCGTCCTGGTCAAAGTCAGCTTCAAGGAAATGAAAGATAACCCCATAGCCGATCTCCGGGATGACCTGTATCTTTTTCGTCACCGTCAGGGGGTCGGCCATGCCAAGCGAGAGCCCTAGGTACTGTTGGCTCTTGACCCAAACACTCTTGGGAGGCCCTTTGCTGAACGTGATGCCCGTATGTCCGAGCACCTTGCCCACAGGACCGTTCATCTGGAATGCCCCGCCTGCCACATAGGTGTAGAAGTTCTCACTGCGTCCGCTAGGAAGGAGGGCCAAGCCCTTCACATCGAAGGAGAGGGGGTTGCTCTTCTGCTTGGGCTTTGCTTTTGTAGCGATAAGTGACCATCTTGAAGAGAGATAATCGTATTGGTAGGTGTAGGTATCGCTCCACACTATCTGATTTTCTTTTCCAAGGGTCTGTAACGCTTGCTGGACGAACAGGAAGTCCTTGGTGCTGTCAAACCCCTCTATGTACATGGAGGAGGCGCCGACTTGCCAGTTCTCATCAGGCTCACGCCCATACTGGTAGCGGATCGTGCGCAGATCTCCATCGACAGGCTTGATGCTGAACCTGACACTGCCCTTCGGCGGAAAGGTTGCCAGGGTCCAACGATTTTTGTCCTTGTCATACTGGTAGGCGTAGA
>CAZGOK010000426.1:0-1668 GCA_964527665.1 uncultured Sphaerochaeta sp. | reverse complement strand
AGGCTCAGTTGCTCAATGCGCTTGATCAGGAACTGAATCTTGCGGTTACAGAGCTTTGCATATTCGACCATTGCAAGGGGACTTTTGAGTATTGCCGTTCGCAATACGTCTTTAGGAAGAGAGAGCAGCATACAATCGGTTCGGCACTGCAGCAGGGTGCGCAGCTCCTCTTCTTCAAACAGGTTGCTTATGCCGAATACCTCACCTGCATCTAGGGTGGAAACAAGTATTTTCGTACCATCGAGGGCTACACTGAACACATCAAGTTTCCCTTCCTCGACAAAGACAGCCAAAGAAGAGGAGCCATCACTGTCCCCCACTACTTGGCCCTTTGGATAGGATGTCCGTAGCAAGGAAGAGGAAGAGAGTGTCTTGGAATCGAGTAACAATTCCAGTAGTGTGTGCTCTGATGAAAATACAGTTTGCATACCAATCCTCAGTAACTTCTAGCTACCATTACTGGCATAATACCCAGACTTTTGCTGGATAATCACCTAGACAGTAGTTTTAACCGTCTCATATGAGACTATTGTTACGTTAGCATGGAATAGAAGGCAAAGGCAATATGGGGGTTGGGGTATTAAGGCGGCAACCATACGTTGATCATCTTCCGACCTTTAGCTCACTCATACACCGGACCCGCGACAAGGATGTTCTTTACCCATAGCTCTCCAAGGGAATAGTCTTCCAACCAAATATCCAATGAGTCTGGATCTAGTCGGGTAAAGGTAGACTGCCCTTCCTCCCTATTGCAGACAATGATATCTTCCTGTCCAAAAAAATTGATCAAACTTTGTGATTGGGTGGCTACGATAAGTTGGGTATCCGTAGATCGTGCTTGCATCAGTTCTGCTAAAATAGCAATTGCAGTCGGATGTAGCCCAAGCTCGGGCTCGTCGATGATGAGACAAGACGCATGAGGTTGCAGAAGAGCTGTAGCCAGACAGATAAAACGAAGGGTTCCCTCAGAGAGCATCTGAGGCTTCATAGGAGAGTCCGATCCCTTTTGCTTCCAAAAAAGCCTTATCACATCTTGTGCATTAGCCTCCAAGATAAAATCCTCAAAAAATGGCGCTATAAGGCATACCGAAGACACTATGAGGGCATACAAGTGGTGAAACTGTGGACTCTCCTTGAGGAAGAAGAGAAAGCTTGCCAGATTTGAACCATCAGGGAGCAGGTACGCATGGTCATATATACTTTGTGATGATTTCATGGGAGAAAGGCGCCCTGTAGCTGTAATATGGTAGCTCTTCCACTCCTGAATAGATCGATACACAGAGGAAGCGAGAACATGCATGCCCTGCATGCCATCCACCTCCTCACTGTCCTTATACTGCAACAGACCAGGGGTGATCCCATCAGGAGAACGCACCTGTTGCCAAAGTCCTGAGCACTTGTCAAAGACTTCCTCGGATTGTATTCGTAGCAGATTATCCCCAAAAGGGACCAACTCCATGGTATAGGCAGCATCATCAAAGTGTAGGGTAAATGATATTGCTTTCGCCGGCAGCCTTCCCTTATAGAGGAGATCAGAGGCACCCCCAGTATCCAAGACATATTGGGTAAGGTCCGTCTCCCTAAAACCGGGCAAGGGAAGTTGCATTACTGCTCGAATGAAGGAAAACAGTTCAAGGAGATTGCTCTTGCCAGAGCCATTGCCTCCAA
>CAZGOK010000425.1:0-1680 GCA_964527665.1 uncultured Sphaerochaeta sp. | reverse complement strand
GGCTGGGTCTAGGGGAGGTCAATATGGCGCTGAGCATGGTTGCCATACTTCTCTCGCTAGGGTTGTTTGCCTTCTTCTTTGCCGGCAGCGCCTCCTCCACCTACTCCTATAGCCGCTACGAACGCGGTGGCTTTGAGGGGTTCAAGCGAGGCATCAGGGAGTCATGGAGGCATGCACTGCTGTTCTGGGCCCTGCTGGCTCTGGATATCACGCTTATCCTGCTTGTCATCCCCTTTTATCTGAGCTATGGGAACATTGTGGGGACAGTTCTTTCAGTGGTGCTGTTCTGGGTGTTTGCTGCTCTGAGCCTGGCGTTGATGTATTACTTCCCCCTGTTTTACCAGATGCGTGGCGACACACCCCTGAAGACATTGAAGAAGAGCTTCATCATCCTCATCGACAACCTCTGGTTCTCCCTTTTCCAGGCCCTCTACCAGCTCATCGTCTTTGCCCTCTCCCTTTTTCTTGCCGGGTTGGCTCCAGGGGTGACCGGGATGATGCTTGCCTCCAGTGATGCCACCAAGCTGCTGATGTATAAGTATGACTATCTTGAAGAGAACCCTGAAGCCGAGAAGAAGCATATCCCTTGGGATGAGCTGCTCTATGATGATCAGGAAAGTGTTGGCCACCGCTCACTGAGGAATATGATCTTCCCTTGGAAGGACTAGCATGGCCTTCGAAGTAGAACTGAAGGCCCATGTGGATGACCCTCTTGTGCTCAAGGCCCGCCTTGAAGAGATCAGGGGCATGTCTGTTGCCCTGTGTGAGCTTAAGCAGGACACCTACTTCTCCCTCCCTGGAGAAGACGCACTCTTTCGTATGAGAGCCGAGCATAGCGGCCCCTCTTTTGAACAGATGCAGGGTTCCTTGGTCTTTACCTACAAGAACAAGGCCCTCAAGGGGGGCATCGAGGTGAATGAGGAGGTGGAGTTCTCCTCCTCATCTGATCAGAAAGATTCCGCCTTGGCATTCTTTCTCAGCTTGGGGTACGTGGTTTACATCACCAAGACCAAGAAGGGGTATCTCTATACCTTTACAGTCGAGTCAGCACTTCCCCCATTGACCATCGAGCTTGTTGAGATAATGGGACTTGGTTGGTTTTTGGAAATTGAGTTTGTCCTTGGAGAGATGGAGAAGAGCGATCAGGGGAGGGATGCACTATTGGACTTTCTCTCCTTGGTAGGGATTGAAGAGTCAGCCATTGAAGGCGAATATTACATGCATATGCTCAAGCAGAAGAAACCCGAAGCCTAGGCCTCGGGTTTCTCAATACTTGTCCAGTACCAGTTGCTGTCCCTGTTTACATCACAGGGTAGTGGGGGACATCTTCCTCACCAAGGAAACGGCTGATACATTTCACCAGCACTTCATGGTCACGGATATCGGTCAGGCCCGAAACTATCGCAACCCCTACTGTCCCGACACCTTCGACATAGATGGGAAATCCCCCTCCAGATGTAACGAATTTGGTCGGGTCGAGGCCTCTCTCCTCTAGGGAGGATCCTTTCTGCTTGAGCCACAGTGCGTAGCGCAAGGTGCTCATCTCAAAATTCAAGACAGTTCTGAACTTGCGGTCCATCCAACGCTCATTGTCAAGATTTGCCCCTTCTGCAGCGTACTGAAAAAGGGTAAGGCCGCTCATAAGCTTGATGGAGATAGCAATCTTCAGATCCTTATCCA
>CAZGOK010000424.1:0-1682 GCA_964527665.1 uncultured Sphaerochaeta sp. | reverse complement strand
GACGATGTGTCTACACTGACGGTGCTCAGGGCTCCGCCCTTTGCTGCCTGTACGGTAGCTGATCCAGTATAGCAGAAGAGGTTGAGGAATCTCTTTCCCTCAGCCATCTTGGCTATCTCGGCTCGAATGGGGCGATGGTCCAGAAAGAGGCCCGTATCGAGGTAGTCACTGAAGTTGACCATGTAGCGTGCACCATTTTCGTTGACCAGGTAGAACTTGTCGTCCTTGCCCAACTTCTCGTACTGGCTGTCACCCTTTTGCTGGGTCCTCTGCTTGACGAAGATCATATCCCTGTCGATAAGGGTTGCTCGCTCGGTGGCATCGATGAGTTCCTGCAGACGCCTGAGGGCATCTTCAACATCAATGGTATCGGGAGCGGCATACTCGGACAAACTGATGTACTTGCCCTCATAGAAATCTATGGCAGCACTGTACTCAGGCATATCGGCATCATAGATGCGGTAACAGGTAACGCCTTGCTCCTTCATCAGGGGCACTATCCGCTCCATGTTCTTCTTGAGGCGGTTATAGGCCATCTGGGCCCCATCGGTAAGGGGTTGGGCCAGTCGTTCGGCCTTCCTCTGGATGGCACGCTCGATCATAGCCTGACGCTCTTCTGTGGTAAACACATAGTAGTGAGCTATCTGGCAGGGGATGCCCCCGTTGTTTACCGTGTTGGTCCTGTCGGGTTTCATGTCGACATAGCTGAGCAGCTCCTGCTGCCCGCACAGGATGGCAACGTTCCATCCGCCAAAGAGCTCATTAAGCTGTTTGCCCAGGGCACGGTAGAGCACATCAAGGGGCTGGTCTGCGGCGAAGCGCACCCCATAAGGGGGGTCGGTGACCACATATCCCACCGTTTCGGGGACATCAGCCTGTGTTATCTGGGTAAAGTCCTTGACCTGGAAATCAATGAACTGGTCGACCTTAGCTACCTTCGCGTTTTCCTTGGCGATGGCGATGGCTCTGGGGTCACTATCCCAAGCATGGATTTTGATATCACGTTTGCATCCGATCTCAGCCAGGGCAAGAGCCTCATCCACCACATCGTCCCAGAGGTCGGGATCGTGAACGGGTAGGTTGAGAAAGCCAAACCTGCGCGCTACGACAAGGCCGGGGGCCTGGTCGCTCGCCCAGAGGGCTGCTTCGATGGCCAAGGTTCCCGAACCGCAAAAAGGATCGAGGAATACTGGGACTGTCTCGCTGTTTTCCAGCGTCCTTCTCCAATCGGATCGATAGAGCACCGAAGCGGCGAGGAACTCACTGAGGACCACATCTGTCTGGTCGGTGCGGTAGCCGCGCTTGTGCAGGCCCCTGCTGGAGAAGTCCACATACCAGCTGACCTCCTCACCCTCAACATGGAGGTGAAAGACAACATCGCTGTTCTCCTTGTCCACCTGGGGCCTCTGGTCTTCAAACTTCTCCCTGATGCGGTCTACGATCGCATCCTTGAGCCTGATGGCCCCAAAATGGGAGTTTTTCAGGTAGGAACAGTTTTTCACTGATTCTGTCACTGAGAATGTGAGATCGGGGTTGATCCACTCTTCCCAGGGAATCATCATGGAAGCTTCATACAACTCATCAGCTGTGCGAATGTCATCATCTTGGAACAAGCCAAGCATGAGGCGCGTAGAGGTCCTGGACCATAGGCAGAAGCGATAAGCTGCTGCAAGGTCAGCCTG
>CAZGOK010000423.1:0-1685 GCA_964527665.1 uncultured Sphaerochaeta sp. | reverse complement strand
TCCACCTATGAGAGACTGTCAGAACTGGCTAGTAAGAGCATGAGAGCAATGGGAATTATGTATCCAAATAGAGGATATGGAGGACACTTCAGACAATGGCTACATAATCAAGAAATGGGTCCGTACAACAGCTGTGGAAATGGCAGTGCTATGCGAGTATCTGCTGTTGGTTGGGCAGCGAATTCCCTGGAAGAGTGCATTGCGATGAGCAAGGCTATTACTGAAGTCACTCATAATCACCCTGATGGGATTATGGGAGCTGAAGCTACGGCAGTGCAGATTTTCATGGCCCGTAATGGTGCCTCCCTTGCTGAGCTTGAAGCATATGAGAAGGATTACTATTACAGCATTGAATATGATATGAATTGGCTCTGGGCTCACTATGAGTGGAGTTCTCTTTGTAATAATAACTGTCAGGCAGCATATGTCTGTCTCTATCAATCAAAGAGCTATGAGGATTGCATTAGGAACTGCATGAGCATCGGTGGAGACTCTGATACGATTGGCGCTATTGCTGGCGGTATCGCAGAGGCGTTCTATGGAATTCCTGATGTTATCAAAGATAAGGGACTCTCCTATCTTGATGATGGACTTCACCCTATTGTTGAAGATTTTATAAATAAGTTCATGGCGTAGTAAGGGTGGGTAGGACTTGTTAGATAACCAGGAGCTATTTTTACACAAGTAGTTATGGCTGTAGTATGATTTAAGACAGAGGGTGGAAGAATTATGATAGAGAAAGAAGAATTCATTATCCTTGCAAATGGGATGAAGGTCCATACTTCCAGAAGGAGACCCCAATTCTTTGCAAATGGGAATCATATCGCTGAAGGTCTGCTCTATTTCTGCTATGGGAAGTATCCCAGGATTGTCATAGCAAATATCTTGTACCCAAGCCTCATCATACTCCCTTGAATCTAGAGACACCTTACTCAGATATTCTGTTTTCCCATCTTTAATCTTAACTGGAAGAGAGTGTTGTTTCATGATGACCGCCTGCCTCATACTGGATAGACACAGTACAGGCCAGGGGTGATAGGTTAGCAACGTTGTTTATTACAAAACTAAATCGACAAATAGGAACTCTGGCGTTGGTATTCAGGTTTGGGTTGTTCTATCGATCTCCTACTGGTTGGATAATATTTCAATCTGAAAACTAAACCTCAAAATATACTGAATATTAATCTATGGATGCTTTAGTCATGGTATAATAACAAAAACTGGTTGGTGGGAGCATGTCAGAAACTAAAGAATTTATAACTCTCCAGAATGGAATGAGAGTCAAATCAGATCTCTTCTTCAAAAAAACCTTTAAAAAGGAAGAGTCTAAAAGTTTCCAAAAATTGGAGAAACAGAAGAGCGATGCATTGAGCAAGGAATCCCATAAGATTATTGCAGAGTCAAAACCTCTATCAGAATTAAATTCCGATACTACTTCAAGTAAAATAAAACCCTCTGCTGAGAGTAGTCAGAGAGAGGTGAAGCCAACTCATTATAACAATAAGCTTGAGGGACAAAAAGGATCTTCTACTAACAAAAAATCTACTTCTAAACAAGTAAAAACACCTAAAACAAATAAAAGAAAACGTAAGAAAAAAAAAGATAGTCTACCCTTACTGCCTGAATACTTTATACCTAGGAATATTTCAATCGGCAAATATGCTCTAATCCCTTCAGAGGGGTAC
>CAZGOK010000422.1:0-1687 GCA_964527665.1 uncultured Sphaerochaeta sp. | reverse complement strand
CAACGCTCAATTCCGGGAGATTGCTACATCAATGTTGCAATCTCCCGGAAATGGATTATCCTAACCAGTAGGAGTGTCTTTGTACATCATGAGAATCATAGAAAGGATACTCAGAAAACTTGAAAATATACGTGCAGGTTCTTTGCAAATCAATAGCATACGTACCTGATGGTGGTCTCTTGCCTAATTCCCTGACAGAACAGGAAAACTGTCCAAATGTACAGTTTCAAAGGATTATTTGTGCTATTTTTCTTAGGATATGCACCCTTTCATGGTCAATATATTTGGCAAAACCCCTGGCAACCTCTATAGTTATTCCATGGAACCACACACTTACCTGAGAAAGGTACGAATATGAGAATGCTTGAACTGATAGTGCTGGGCCTGACAACGGCCTTGGGTATCTGGGCCTTTGCCAGCGATAAGAAACACAAAGGGGGACAGCTCCTTGTGCTCACTCTTTCCAGCATACTTTTCCTTGCCCATGGGCTTGTTGAAGGATTGCGGCTCCAGATGGCCTGTGTCTACCTTGCCCTGCCCGTGCTATGGCTCGTCTTTCTCTTCAGCAAGAAGAGTAGTACCAGGAAAAACACGATCTTTCTGGTTTCCCTATCGGGGGTATGCTTGCTGGGAACCCTGGTAGCCCTGTATCTGTTTCCAGTCAACACCATGCCAAACCCTACAGGTCCTTACACCATCGGGACGGCGAGCTATGAACTGACCGAACAGGGAAGGGCTGAACTATACGGACCAGAACCTGGTAAGGATCGACACATCAGATTCCAGGTCTGGTATCCTGCAGACAGCAACAAAGGTGGAGACCTGACCAAATGGTTCGTTGACGGCAGAAAAGTTGCCTCAGGCATCCCGACCCTGTATAACCTCCCAGGTTTTCTCCTTGACCACATGGCTTTGGTCAAGTCCCATAGCTACAAGGACCTTGCCATCAGTGGCAAGGAACAGACCTACCCACTCGTTATCATCTCCCACGGATGGACAGGCTTTTCAAGCCTCCATTCTGACCTTGGTGAGATGCTTGCAAGCCATGGCTATATTGCAGTAAGCATCAATCACACCTATGGGGCAGCTGTAAGTGTCTTCGAAGATGGAGAGGTGGTATATGCAGATCAAGGGGCTCTCCCTGACAGATCGGAAGTGGATAACTTTGATGCCTTTTCTCATGCCTTGGTCGACACATTTGCCAACGATGCCCGCTCCGTACTCAATTTCATGGAAACCAATGGCTTCTTTACAGACAGGATAAACAGGGAAAAGATTGGAGCGATGGGGCATTCCACAGGCGGTGGCGGCGTGGTCAGCCTTGCCATAACAGACCCACGGATCAAGGCGGTGCTGGGCTTCGATGCCTGGGTTGAACCGATCAAAGCTGAGGTGCTTACCAAGGGCCTGGATATTCCAAGTGCCTTTCTCAGAAGCGAACAATGGGAAACAGGACCAAACAATACGTTTCTCAAGCAACTCTTTGACAACACGAACGTACAACCCAGTATCTACCAAGTCCAGGGAGGCAAGCACCAGGATTTCTCCATGCTGTACATGTACCTGCCGATCACCAGGATCCTTGGAGAAACTGGAAAGTTGAATCCTTTGGAAAATGCAGAGATCCAACAAAGCTTCGTGCTGACATTCTTCGACCATACCCTGAAACAAAAGCCTAAAAACCTCC
>CAZGOK010000421.1:0-1693 GCA_964527665.1 uncultured Sphaerochaeta sp. | reverse complement strand
GTATAAGACCTTGGTGGAGGGGTCGTCATAGAAATATAGATTTCACCAGAATAAACTGTAGTTACCCAGTAATCTTGTGGAGCTGCAATGGCATTGAAATAAAAACCGTTAACATAGGGAGATTTTCTCAACTCTTCAGCTAGCTGGGGTACTTGTCCAGATTATTGTGGTTTGTGATTTTAGCCCTATAGGAATGGGAGGGTTTCACCTTAGACTCGAAGTTGGGACTATTACCCAAGATTCAACGAAGGGAAGAACAAAGGAAAAGTGTCAATCAGGTAAACAATACCTCATTAGAGACTAAGAACTGTTTCCCCGTATTCCTTAATATTTATGATATCTGTCTTGACAGAGGGCTTAGCTCCTAGTACGGTTGATTGATTTGTTTTAAAAATAAAGGATGATCATTATGAAAAAAACAATATTAGTTTTTCTAATGTTGCTGTTATTTACGGTCTTTGCATCAGGGAGTAAAGAATCTTGGGCATCGGTTGGAGGAGAGATCGGACATTCCACGGAAACTCAAACTATAGAAGGCACGGAGGTAAACGCTACTTTGAATTCTGTTGGCGTGCATCTAACAGCCCTTCAATTTAATGAAGGTAGGGATCAAGGGCTTATTGTCCATGATTCCTTTCATATTCCTTTAGGCGGGCAACTCACGATAGGGGGGGCATCTGCAGATTATTCTTTTTCTGAAGCAGATCTTAAGTTCTATATGGGGATAATGGTGGGACCTGCATTCAGGAAGTCCTTGGGTGAAGGAAAAGATTTTTATTTTGGGGCTGGCCCAAGCGTTCAACAAATAATGGTTGTATACTCAGAATATAGTTCATCGATAAGTTACCTGTTTGGTATTGGTGTTGATACTGGATTTAAAATAGATATTGGGAAGAATACTTATTGGGATATTGGACTCATGGCAGATGCTAGTTTCTACAGCTATTCTGAATCATCAGCTTATCCCGATGGACAGTCAGGTAGTATCTTTAATCTTTCTTTAAGACCACATATTGGGATAGGGTATGTGATCAAAATGAAGTATGAATGAGAATAACTTATAATGATTGAAGAGAAAAAGAGAAGCTATCGCAGTGCGATGGCTTCTCTTTTTGGGAAAGATGTAATTGGGAAGATTTGGAGAGGGCTGTATGATAGACCTCTATTCAGTACGTACCTGCAAGAGTATCAGGCTTTGCAGATTGAGAAAGTTGCACATGCTTTAGCACGGAACTATGGTTGGAATATGGTTGCGATTGGTGATACAGCCTTGAACTTGCTAGGTCTCTCTTCTCAGGGTACAGCCAATTAGACAAATTGTAATGATGGACCGTATAGGGGAAATGAAATAGGGAATACACACATACAATTCAAGCATACTGAAAATAGGATTATTTCTGGTATTTCTAGTCGTTCAGTTTTGGTGATTCAATCTCTGGTTTCACTTGGGAAAAGTGTAGTTTCAAATGAGCTTATGCTCAATCGTATTTCCTACATTTTGAGTGATTCAGAAATGAACTGTTGGTAAACGGTGTATGGTGCATTGCAGACCTAGAATATGAACCGTCTGAAGATAAGCATTCTTCCCCTTGGATTCTTGATACAATGAAGCCTATTCAGCTCTCTAGTTTTGATATGAATCATTACCTACAGCAGAGAGAGAAGTTCACTACCGAAGAGTGGACCGACCTTC
>CAZGOK010000420.1:0-1700 GCA_964527665.1 uncultured Sphaerochaeta sp. | reverse complement strand
TCACATCGGCTCTCTTTCCATGCAGAGGGGGACAAGCCTGCCTTCATACACAGATTTTCCAACATCGTTTCTGTATTCCACCCCTGTTCAGGGGCTACCTGGGGAAGAAACACCGCACGATTGCTGCCTTTGCTCAGGATGACGCCATCGATTCCGATGCGGATTGCATCAGGTGAAGCAATTCTCTTGGGTTTGGATAGCACCGAGATCTCGATGACCAGGGCAGAAAGCTCATCAAGGCATACAGGTGGGAACCTCGGGTCATGGAAGGCCGCTTCGCGGGCCAGGGAGGCAACACTCTCTATAAGGGAAGAGAGAGCGAACAGGTTTCCTATGCAACCGCGAAGGGAGAACGAGTTGTCCCCTTCGCGTTTCTTCAAGGTGACGAACAGGCCCCGCTTCTCCTTGTAAAGGGGAGAGGAGCTCTTCATCAGAAGGTCATACACCTCTGTTGATACAAGGCCAAGAGATGAGGATATGGACTCCCTAGCAAGGGATAACAACAGTTTTTGATCAGAAGTATCCATGGTCAACTCCAAAGGATGGTGCAGTAGGCGACGAACGAATCCCCCCCTGTGGGGTCGATATCGCTGGAGGTATAATAGGAAGCGATGCTACCCACAAGTCCCAGGCGCCTGGCGATTTCACTTACAATAAGGGATGGGGCTATGCCACAGACTGTGGGTTTCTTTTCACCATAGAAGGCGAGAGCCTCCCCGCTTCTGCCTTTTGCAAGCAGGCCGGCGAGGGTAAGGTCATCCTCCTTTACCTTCTCTCGCTGCTCGTCTGCTGAAAAGCGGGCGTAGGGAGCATAGCCGAAACGCCTGCCATAGTGGGTAAAGTCACTGGAGGCAACCAGCAGCGTATGCCCACTTTTCAAGGAGTCCCTGCCGATATCAGCAACCAGCTTGTCACAAATCTCGGACAAGGCAAAGCCGTTGGTGACTTTGGAGATGAGGGCAGGACTGTAGGCAATCTTCTTTTCACGCTTCTTGTTCAGATAACCGATAAAAGGCAGGACCATTTCCACTGCATGCTCACGCTCTATCGCTTGGTCAAAGCCTTTGAAGACACTGGGCAAGGAAAATCCCTCCACATTACCCAAAGGAGTTTCATAGGAGGTGAAATCACCTCCGACCAGCCTGTCAGGATTGAGCGAAGTCGTATGGGAAGGTGCGAGCAGCACAAGTCGTTCTGCCTGCGGAGGAAGGTCATAGAAGAAGTCTGCCATCCCCAAGGCAGAGTAGGAAAGCCCCGCATGGGGAAGAACCGCACACGTGGACGAGGGTGGGTTGCCCTTTACAAGAGAAAAGGCCTGACCGAGAAGGTCTTCCAAAACATGAGGGACTTTTGGATACCATGAGCCCGCAAACTTTGCGTGTCGAATTTCTTGTGTACTTTTCGTTGCGAGCATAAAGCCTCCATTATCAGAGATGAACCCTGTCCCTTTATGATAATGCATAGGGCTTAAATTGCAAGGGGTGGTAGGGGACACCCTCGTAAGCACAGGAAAATCTACTACAGGAGAACCATCTGAGGTTGTGAAATAGAAACACCCCCGTATGTACGGGGAAAACTGTCTTTGCATTCACATCATCATCTGGGAAACGGAAACACCCCCGTATGTACGGGGAAAACCTCCAGGATGACGGAATCATCTATGTCGAAGGAGAAACACCCCCGTATGTACGGGGAAAACA
>CAZGOK010000419.1:0-1704 GCA_964527665.1 uncultured Sphaerochaeta sp. | reverse complement strand
TTTTTATTGTCTAAATTTACATTTCGAACAGACAGTAAAAGGAGTCTCTGATGAAGGTATATACACCTGTGTATCTCTGTATGAAAATTATAGTCTGCTTGGTAATCCTCATTACTCTGACAGGAACACTGACAGCTGGCGAAATTGACCAAGCAACCCTCAAAATATCCATCCAGGATCCACAGATTAGGTATTACAGATACCAATTCAATGGTGAACGGGCATCAAAGTGGACTACCACCACCACAGAGCAGCCCGTCATGACCTTTGGTCATGAAGAGCTGAGAGAGAACACCCTCCATCTGCAACAAAGCTATACGGGCAAGGCCTGGAGTCCTACCAGCAAGTATATCTATGTAGAAGCGAGCAATACCTGGGTCAAAGTACAGGACCAGGGTATTGGTGAAACCAAACAGACCAAAGGCACGAAGATTCCTGAAGCTGAAAAAACCCCTACCGTACTACATCCAGTCCTGCCTCCTGCTGAAAGCCAAGTAACCCTTACAATATCCATCCAGGATCCACAGATCAAATCGTACAGATACCAATTCAACGGCGAACGGGCATCAAAGTGGACTACCACCACCACAGAGCAGCCCGTCATGACCTTTGATCATGAAGAGCTGAGAGAGAACACCCTCCATCTGCAGCAAAGCTACACAGGCAAAGCTTGGAGTCCTACCAGCAAGTATATCTATGTAGAAGCGAGCAATACCTGGATCAAAGTACAGGAAGCACAAACCAAGAGCACCCTATCCCTTGATGCAGAGACACATGCAAACCTGCCACTGGGTGTCTACCAAGAGTATTACCAGAGGGGTATCGGTGGGAAGGTACAGCTCAATAAGGCTTGGAGCAACAATATCACCAGCGGTGCATCTTTCAGCTATACCTATGGAGTATCCAAAACCTCACGGGTCAATGACTTCCACAAGTTACAGCTCATAGGTGTCGTAGGATACGAACTGCCCATCCTCAAGGCAGTCTCCCTTATCCCAGAACTCGGCCTCGGAGCACTGCTTCATATGCCTGTAGGAACTGTCTTTGTCAATGGAACTGCAGGAGTCCATTATTTTGTAGATTTTGTCGCTGAAGCAGGCCTCAAGGTCACATTGCACATAGGGCCCATCATACAGATATACACAGCTCCACGTTTCAAGCTCTTCGCAGAAGCCAATTCAGTGGGAATGTTGGGTGAACTTGCCATCGGAACCACCGTTGCATTATAGAGGAAGGACAAAACTATCATGAAAAACCATACAAACCATCAAAATATCCTAATGGGCAAGAGAACTACACTATTTGCACTGCTAACAGTAAGCATAGTGTTGGCAGTATTGATGATCAGCTGTAGTGACATGATCACAGAACTTGGAACCATAGAGTTGAGCTACGACTCACAAGGCGGCTCTCTTGCAGAATCCATTTACCTTGAACGGGGAGCTGTCTTTACTGATTTGCCCACCCCTACCCATGATGGGTACTCCTTTGGCGGATGGTACACAACAAAAGAGTATACAGGCACCCCTATTACTGAGCTTAAAATCCTCAAGAATACAAACATAGCCCTCTTTGCCAAGTGGACAGCAAACACCGGCACTCTCTATACAGTTGAGCACTACCAGCAAAACGCTGATGATAACTCCTATACCCTGGCAGACACGGACAACTTGACGGGAACCACCGATAGTGGTGCAACCGCTG
>CAZGOK010000418.1:0-1705 GCA_964527665.1 uncultured Sphaerochaeta sp. | reverse complement strand
GGGGCTGAGGGCCCTGCAGAGGCTACATCATCAGCTGCCACCAAGCTCTCCACTCTGATATCATCTTCAAAATCAGCCATCTCTGCGGCCATATCAAAATTGAAGATATCACCGTTGTAGTTTCCATAAATATACAGAACCCCTGCCCCATCATCGATATGCTTGGTCACCGTATGCATTTGCTCTGCACTTGGGGATTGGAATACATCCCCTACCGAGCATGCATCCAACATGCCTTTCCCTACATACCCAAGAAAAAGGGGAAGGTGACCAGATCCACCACCAGTTGCAAGGCCAACCTTGCCTTTCTTTTTATTTGCCGTCACAAGGCAACGGACATCGTTATTGGTGTACGTGATTAGGTCTGGGTGGGCTATATAAAGCCCTTCCAACATCTCGTTAACATAGTTCTCAGGTTTGTTGATAATCTTCTTCATAGCGTTCCTCTTAGTATAATTCGTTATAGTTTAATTGTAATCTGCTGTTCTTCCGGATACTCCACTACCACGCAATCATGCATGTAGGTCCTCTCAGGAAGCGCGATTAGCACATGGGTAGCCTCTTTGCCTGTAGTGAATGGAGCCAAATGCCATACACCTATGTGCAGCTTTACCAGAGTTCCCTTTGGCACAAGGAAGGCTTCTGTCAAATGAGGTACTGGTTCCTTGGAGGGGGGGGCGACATGGATGACCACATCACCATCGAGGGGAAGGAGGATTTCTGCTGTGTAGTTATGGTACTCAACTGTAGAAACCACCATTTCATCATGGGGATGGCAGAGCAATGAGGAAAACCCCACTGTTTGGCCTCCCATAACAGGGAAAAGCACATGGTCATGATAGAAATCTCCCAAATTATGGCCCGTTGGGTTCAAGATATCATAAAAACTACCAAACCCCTTAAAGGATTTTTCATTAAGTTTTTTTACTGCAATGGCTTGCATTTTTTACTCCTTTTATTTTCTGATCGCATATCCAACAATTTCGTCACTATCATGGTTCCAATAAGAATGAGGCCCCACACGAAGGTTTTCACAAAGGAATTCACCCTGAGTATGTTAAAAGCACTCGACACCATCTGTAGGAGGATAACAGCTAGTGAAACACCCAAGATATTTCCTTTGCCACCATTGGGGTCTGTTCCACCAAGAACTACAATAAGGAGGGTAAGCAAGGTATAGGACTTACCATAGTCTGATTTTGCAGAATTGTAGTGTGAAGAGATAAGTACACCACCAATAGCTCCGAGGATACCACTGAACATGTAGGTATAGATGGTTATCTTTAGGTTGTTGATTCCTGAATATTTTGAAGCGACCTCGTTTGTACCCATAAAGGTCAGTTGCTGCCCATACACCGTTGATCTGAGCAGATACGCTAGTATCAGCGCTACTGCTACAAAGATTATGACAGGGTTGGGAATTCTCAAAAAAGAGCACCCATTTGCAATCATGCCAAAACTTTCAGGAAGTCCGGTGATGGCAGGACCTCTGGTAATGGCAAGCCCCAGACCTGTATACAGCTGCAAACCACACAAGGTCACCAACATGGCTGGTATCTTAAGGTATCCAATTAGAACCCCATTGAAAACACCACACAGGACACCAACCACCAGAGCACTCAATATACCAAAAACCACAGAGAAGACAGAATCTCCTACCTGCAACATTATGACAGCAGCAACAATGCTGGAAAGATTTGCTATC
>CAZGOK010000417.1:0-1705 GCA_964527665.1 uncultured Sphaerochaeta sp. | reverse complement strand
ATTTTGATTCGCTTCAGTGATGGATACCAAGTTCTTCATATTTACCAACATCTTAAATACCTCCCTATTAATCTATTATAATAATATACAAATACTAGGATGAAAACAACCTACAATGTATAGATTACTACCAACATAGGGTGTGTCTCTTTTTTAGTGTCCAAGATATTTCCTTTGAACCTTCCTTATGCGACCATACTTTTGTACATGCTACACCCCACTTTATGTATCATTCCGGCCTGAAAGTATTGCTGTATAAATATTTATTATAAGGTATGTACTGAGTAAAAGCTCAAAAAAAGTTTGTATATGAAAATAGGGAGATTTGAGATACAATATGTGACAATATGACTTGCATAGAAGAACTTGCTACCTTACTTGAACATAAAGAGCCAAAGATAGAAACCTAATCATCAGTCTGAGTACACCTTGCATGTAAAGAAGGTAATCCAAACCCAAGAACACGATGATAATGAGAAGAGCTATACAGCAAAAATCAATATAGGTTTGCCTTCTAATACCCACAACTTGGCTGTGAAGCTGCTACAGTATAGTGCTATTTCCCTTCTGATTCAGAACAGCTTTAGGTAAAGGTATGCTGAATTTTTGCTCTTATGATAAACATGTTTATATTGTTGTGGCATGAGGATAGTGATGAAAAAGAAAAAAAAGATAGAAGACCTTGAGAGAGAACTCATATTGCCTATTGAAAAAGTTAGTATGGAGCTTTCACAATCAGTAGAAACTCTTAAAGGGGAGCTTGAAGGATACTACCCCAGGCTCTCAGAAGAAAAGCTAGAAGAGGAAGCTGCCCTGAAGGTTGAGTCGTTAAAAAGAGCCTCCGATGGTGTGGCCACTTCAGCCAAAAATATTTTTAAAATGGAAGATGAATTGAGGGGACGTCTCCAAGATGCCAAGCGTGAAAGAGCTGATTACAGACTGATTCCCCCGCCAACAAATGCAACCATCGATATACAAGAGAATGCAACAAATCATTTTGCCCAAGGCTTGAATATCTATAAAATCCTCTTAGTTTGCTTTATAGGAAGCTTCGTTGGGGTAATAATTGAGATGATATGGTGTCTGCTAAGAAATGGATATATTGAAAGCAGAGCTGGCCTAGTCTATGGTCCGTTTAATTTAGTCTATGGATTTGGGGCCTTGGCCCTGACTGTCTCTCTCTATAATTTTAGAAATCGTAGCACAACTTTCTCCTTTATTGGAGGAATGATTATTGGAACTATTGTAGAATTTGCTTCTTCTTGGTTTCAAGAGATGGTATTTGGCTCTCGTTCTTGGGATTACAGCAACATGCCCTTTAGCATACAAGGTCGCGTCACTCTCCTATATTCTGTTTTCTGGGGCATATTGGGTGTCTTTTGGATCAAAAATCTCTATCCAAGGTTAGCGAAATGGATACTTAAAATTCCTAACAAGCTAGGTAAAGTCATAACTTGGCTACTGGTGGTATTTTTACTTATCAATGCTTCTATCTCTTCCATAGCTGTGGCAAGGTGGTCTACAAGAGTAGACAATATTGAACCCGCTCATACATTTTGGGAAATAGTGGATGAACGCTTCCCCGATGAAAGAATGGAAAGAATTTATGCAAATATGGTCTTTGCAGAGAAGTAGGCATTGTAGGGGTATGTAAACATGGTCTAGTATCTCTTGGAGATCTTCGACTATATCCTGTATGTGGATG
>CAZGOK010000416.1:0-1707 GCA_964527665.1 uncultured Sphaerochaeta sp. | reverse complement strand
TTCAAGCTTTCAACCCGGCGTCTGCTTGCCGAACAAGATGGGATACTACCCTCATCAGAGCATCCTGTCCACCCTCTTTTGATAAATACTGTAAAATATATTTCTCCTACAGCAATGTGCTCTCAATCCTTGCATTAGCATGGAGATTCCTACAACATACTTGATCCTTGGTTCTGAGAGGCACGTGAAAATGTTTTTCCCAAGCAAATAAAGTTTTTTTCTTTTTCTCAACCTTTCCTGTTTTTTAGTAAGATTGAAGTAAAAATCCTTTAGATTTTTTAAAAAAGTTCACCTACATATTCATTAACCAGATACTATTTTCAGAAAAAACAGAGTGAAAAAGTTTTTAGGCAACAGAACGTAAAATCATTCTATCTGTACGCATTGGAGTATATATGGTAGCGTGATGACAGAAGCAGATGCGCGTGATCATCATCATTGCAAGAGGAGATACTGCCATGCAACACCAACTAGACTTAAATTTGATAACGCTATATTTGAAAGACGGTCAATACTTTGAAGCTTTCAAACTGCTAGAGCATCTTCATCCGACAGAAATAGCAGAGATTCTATCAACACACCAGCTAGAAACCATACAATCAGTCCTTTTCCTCTTTCCCAAACAACGACAGGGAGCGATTTTCTGTGAGCTGAGCTACGCAGAACAGGCTGATATTGCTCAGTTGCTGGAAACCTCCGATTTGGTTTCCCTCCTGCGAAGCCTCTCCCCTGATGACCAGGTTGACCTGCTGAAGGCGCTGCCGGATGAACAGTACAATGCCGTGCTGCCTGTGCTGGCAAAGAAAGAGCGTGAAGATCTCATAAAGCTGGCCTCCTATCCTGAAGGGTCTGCCGGCTCGATCATGAATACCGACTACATCTCCTATCCGCAGCATCTGCTGATACAGGAGGTCTTACAACGGATCCGGCTGGAAAGAGCACAAAAGGAAGCAATCTATCGCATCTATGTCCTTGATAACGATCGAAAACTGATAGGGACCCTCTCTGTCACCGACCTCATCCTCGCCGATCCAACAGCAAAGCTATCGGACGTCATGAAAACCAAAATTGTAAGTATTGATGTCAATGAAAGCCAGGAAGAGGCGGTCTTCATGATGGCTCGCTATGACCTTGTTGCCTTGCCGGTTGTTGATGATACCAACACCCTGCTGGGAAACATCACCCACGATGACGCCCTTGACGTCATCGAAGAAGAACGCACCAGCGATATGGAACGGTTCATGGCCATTGTGGGTAAGCATGACAACACCACCTACCTTAAAACCTCGATCTGGACCCATTTCCGAAAACGTGTGGTCTGGCTGATCATCCTCGCCTTTCTTGGCCTCATCTCAGGCTCAATCCTAGAGTCTTATGAGGGAACCCTGACAAGCCTGATGATTCTCGCCTTCTATATGCCTATGCTGATAGACACAGGAGGGAATACCGGAAGCCAGGCAGCGACGGTGATGGTACGAGCCCTTGCCCTCAAGGAGATCACACCCAAGAACGTATTCAGGATAATCTGGAAAGAGTTCAGGGTCTCCGTCCTGCTGGCAATGGTCCTGGCCGTCCTAGCTTTTATGCGGGTAGTATTCATATCGAATCCCGCCTCTATCCCAGAAGCTTTCACCTTACCAACTATCGGATTTGCCATAGCCGTTGCCCTAGCTATCCAGGTAGTGTCAGCAACCATCATAGGAGCCC
>CAZGOK010000415.1:0-1721 GCA_964527665.1 uncultured Sphaerochaeta sp. | reverse complement strand
AATATGGTGTCCACCTGCTCTTGCGAATAGGTGGAGAATTTGATTTGTGCCCGTCGAACCCTTTCAATAAGGCCCTGTAGTTCTTGCTGACCTTCAAAGAGTTCTGTTGTTGGGTTTGTTGCTTCTTTCTTTGCCATGATTGACTCCTGACTGTTTGATAATTTAATTGTATAAAAAATTATCTATAACAGCAAGGGGTTTTAAGTCATATGTGAAAAAAACAGAAAAATGTTGTATAAATGTGTAAAATGAATACCGTTAATATAATAAAATTCATATTAAACAAAGTATATTCACAATAATATTTTATTGTTGTGATTTAATTAACATAATTATATTAGTTTGCTTATGATTGCTATAACAATTATCACCACCACAACACTGATAAAAAGCGGGGTGTGGATTTTTTTGGATTTACTGGTTTTTGACGCACTCGCCTCTTCACTGCCTGCACCAGTCTTGAGCAAGGTCTGGTCCACCCTCTGGATAAGCGTTCCCTTCGATCCTCTGAAGGAGGTCGAAAGCCGGGTGAAGTATCCAAGGGTTAAAGGGATGTAGGCAAGATTCTTTGCACTGAGACGGGGATTGCTTGCACTGATGCACTGGCTTGCGGAGAGGAGGCTGATAAGCCTCAAGGCCTTGATGAGCGCTATCTCGACAGAGCCTTGGGTTAATGCAACCGAACCGAAGGCGAACAGTACCTTCCCATAGGGCTCGAAGAGGCTGAGCAGCAACATGGAAAACAGGAGCATCAGGGGGGGTACCACCCTGATCCTTCTCTTTGCTATCGTCTGCAGCAGATACATCAAGGCCGTGATCAGAGCTAGGAATATCAGCTTATCAACTAAGAGAATGGCCACTATGGCAAGCAGGGCTGCCAGGGCAACCTTGCCATTGTGTTCGCGCTCTGCGATAAGAGGCAGTTCGAGAGTAAGTGTGTCATTAGCAAGGAGAGGGATGAGCTCTCCTTTGGTCTTGTACCGCTCGGCCACAAACCCCAGGATGATGCTGCTGATGATGCCCAGTCCTAGCATGAGGGGGGCTGCCACCCATATGGTCTTCCCATATATAAGGAGAGAGGCTACCTCAAGCTGGCTGAGGTTGCTGGCCAAGGCTCCTAGGATGCTACACCCCACCAGGGAGACGCGGCTTTTGAACAGGGCCTTGGTTCCTTTCATTACCAGCCCACTCGACAAGGTGCCTGCAAGAGAGATGAAGAAGAGGTAGGAGAACAGTGTCCCGGTGACAAAGCCCTGTCCAATTGACTTGAGAAGGAGCAGGATAAAGAAGGCTTTGAAGGTGAATATGTCAAGGACCAGCAGGATGGGAAGGTTAGCCAGCCCCAGCCTGAGGAAGGGCAGGGGTTTGGGGATGAGGTATTCCAGGGTTGAAAGGAGTAGGGTGGCCGCTGCCACGAATGCTATCTTACGTTCAGTTCGCGACATCATCAACCTCCATCTCGTCGTTAGCAGAGGATACTATGGTAAGGAGGATCTGATTGGGCAGGCATGCTATCCAGCCCCTTGAGGTGGATATGGCGCCTTGCTGTATGCACGTCTTGGTGGGGCAGGGGGAGTCGGTGATCCTAGCCGATCCCCCCTCAATGATGATGTGCGTCTCCCCTAGGGGGCCGTGGACAACCACTTCCCTGTCTGTTGCCAGGGAATAGCGAAACGAGCCTTCAGGGCTTTCCACGTTTACATACCCACCCCCGCCTCCAA
>CAZGOK010000414.1:0-1722 GCA_964527665.1 uncultured Sphaerochaeta sp. | reverse complement strand
CACAACTTCTTAGAAAATTAGGTTAACGAAAGTATCAGAAAACCTATTTCCCTGACTGTTTCCAAGCAAATTATCCTGTCCTCTCTCAAAATCTGGTCCGAAAGCCAGGTTTCCTGCTTTCTCCCAACCCAAAACCCCATTTTTTATACCAAAAATCCTGTTTTCCCTGCCATTTTTTCTTGCCAGTAACCATTCTCCTGTGTCATAATTAGGTATACGGTAGGTAACGAAACAGGAGGGAGTTTATGGGCACTTATTCCGTTCCTGAGGACATCAGGGCTCTCAAGCCGAAAGGCACCATGGTGAAGGCAATCAAGGGTGGGTACTATGTGTACACCTGTACCAACCAGAAGGGCAATGACGGGAAATGGCGTCTCAAGATGGGAAGTGTCATCGGCAGCATCAAGGAGGGGGTCGGCTTCATCCCGAACGACAACTTCTGCACCGAGCAGAAGATCTCTGTCGTCGAGTATGGCCAGTATGCGATTGCCTATGAGGCATCGAAGTGTGTGCTTGCGGAACTGAAGGTGTTCTTCAACCCCCTGGATGCCACGAGGATTTACTCGCTGGCCCTGCTTTTCATGGTCAACGGACACACGAGCCTGAAGAACATCAGCGAGTTATTCCTGCAGAGCTGCCTTTCTGTCAGGTACCCGACGGTCTCTATGAGCTATGGTATCCTTTCGTCTCTCCTCGATGCGCTTGGGAGGAGGGAGGATAGGCCTTTGCAGTACCAGCAGCACCTGCTGGACAAGTCCTACAAGATAGCCATAGACGGGCATTGCATCGAGTCCTATTCACATGAGAACGACCTTGCCCAGTACGGTAACAAGTACAGGACGACAGGGGAGATGCAGATCAATGTCCTCATGGCTTACGACCTAGACACCCGCAAGCCTGTGCTCGCGAGGATGTATCCGGGAAGCATGGTCGACAAGACCAGCGTGAAGGACCTGATGGGTTCCTTTGTATTCAAGGGGAAGCTGATCATCGCAGACAGGGGCTTCTATTCCCTTGAGAACCTGTTGCTGTTCACCAGCAACGGCAACCAGTACATCATCCCACTCTCGGAGAACCTCCTCGAATACAAGGCAGTCAAAGACAACCTCGACTACAAGAGGAGCTTCATCTACCGCACCAATAAGAAGATGCACCCAATCTTCTACTGGGAGGCGGAAATGGCAGGGGAAGACGGGTCCAGGGTCATCCTGTACAAGGACATGAACAGGTCTGCAGAGGAAGAGGAGGCATTCGGTAAGAGGATCGGGACATCCAAGAAGTACACGCCCGAACGGCTTGAGACACTGAAAGTCTCCTTCGGGGTTTTTATCCTCAAGACCTCCCTTGCCAATGACACTGCAGAGGAGATCTTCTGCCTCTACAAGCAAAGATGGGGCATTGAGAGCTATTTTGACCTTGTGAAGAACAGGGATGAGTTCAAGGCCCTGTGTTTCCAGGACTACTATATGGGCCAGGGACTCGCCTTCATCATCCTCATCACAGGGCAAATTGAGCAGGCCTTCAGATCTGCATGTCCCAAGATACCGGGCAAGACACCGGATGACATCCTCTTGGAAGCCAGGGGCGTGAAGATTAAGAAAAAGAACGATATCTGGGAAGCCGCCAATTACAACAAGAAACTCATCGAACTTTTCACACTCTTCAAGTGCCCTCTTGTTGGCGATTTACAGCTCGTTACCTAATTTTCTCAATTGTTATGAT
>CAZGOK010000413.1:0-1723 GCA_964527665.1 uncultured Sphaerochaeta sp. | reverse complement strand
TGAGCTTCTACAGGACGCGCAAGGTGCGCATCCTCAACGGAGCACACACCCTCACCGTCCTTGCCGCCTATCTTGCAGGCCTTGATACGGTACAGCAGTGCATAGCGGACAAGACGCTGGTCTACCCATTCATGCGCAAGGGTATCTTTGATGAGATCATCCCCTCGATGGACGGATCCAAGGAGATGCTGGAAGCCTATGCAGCAGACGTGCTGGAGCGGTTTGAAAATCCGTTCAACCCGCACCAGCTGCTCAGCATCTCGCTGAACTCGGTAAGCAAGTTCAAAACCCGTGACCTACCCTCCCTTTTGGGCTATTATGAAAAGTACAAGGAACTTCCCAACTGCCTTGTCTTTTCCCTTGCAGCCTTGATCAGCTTCTATGAAGGCACTGAGTTTGAAGGATCGGCCCTTATTGGAAAGAGAAATTCTGAAACTTATCTTATCCAGGACAGTCCTGAAGTACTGGCAACATTTGCAAAGCTGTATAAGACTAAGGATGCACAGGCATTGGCCAAGGCAGTACTCAGTGATGTTTCCTGGTGGGGGGCAGACCTCACCCTAGTAGAGGGTCTACAAGAAAAGGTGACCGACTACCTCAGTTCCATCTGGAAAGACGGTATGAAGAGTGCCCTTTCGGCACTTTAGAAGGAGATAAGAGACTATGCAGATATATTCAGTAGTGAAGATTGCGGAAAAGGATATTGTGGCTGTCGCCATCAAGGCCCTTGCCAAAGGCGAGGTCGTTGAGGTGGGGGGCAAAGAGGTAAGGCTCGCCAGTGATATCCCTGCAGGGCACAAGTTTGCCCTCAGGGATATCAACAAGGATGAGCCGATCATCAAGTACGGCTTTCCCATTGGCAAGGCAAAAGAGGCCATCAGCGAAGGGGAGCATGTCCACTCCGTGAACATCGCCACCTTGCTCAGTGAGAAGGCCGAATACGAGTATGACAGGGAAGAGAGCGCCTACTACATGGCTAAGGCCGAAGAGAAGCGCAAAGCTTGGGAGGGAAAGATTCCCACCATTGAGGCGTACAGGCGTGCAAACGGGCAGATAGGCATCCGCAACGAGCTGTGGATCATCCCTACCGTCGGATGCGTAAACAAGGTGGCGGAGACCCTCATAGAGTGGGCAAAGGGTGCCTTTGCCTCCTATGACTATGACGGCATCCATGTCTGGGCACACCCCTACGGGTGCTCCCAGCTAGGGGCCGACCATGAGGCGACGCGTACCATCCTCTCGGACCTGGTGCACCACCCCAATGCTGGTGGGGTCCTGGTCCTCTCCCTTGGGTGTGAGAACAACACACCCGCTTCCTTCAAGGCTTTGGTGGGTGATGTCGACCCTAACCGGGTCAAGTTCCTCACCAGCCAGGAGGTTGAGGACGAGATAGAGAGCGGCAAGGCCCTGCTCACGAGCCTGATAGAGACCATCGCCAGGGACAAGCGTGAAACAGTGTCCATGGGGGAACTGGTGGTCGGCTTCAAGTGCGGTGGTTCTGACGGCTTCAGCGGCATCACGGCAAACCCCCTTGTAGGGCGGTTCTGTGATGAGTTCAACGCCATGGGCGGCACCTCCCTGCTTACCGAGGTTCCTGAGATGTTCGGAGCTGAGCAGATCCTGATGAACCGTGCAGTAAACGAAGAGGTCTACGAAGAGACCGTCACCCTTATCAACGACTTCAAGGATTACTTCATCAAGCATGACCAGGTCGTGTATGAGA
>CAZGOK010000412.1:0-1724 GCA_964527665.1 uncultured Sphaerochaeta sp. | reverse complement strand
ACTTCCTCGGTTGTGCAGGGGACGAGGTCTTCAACCAGATGCCCAAGTGGCAGGCGATGAGTGCCGGTGTGTTGAAGATGCCCCTTGTCCTGCGTGTCTCTGTCGGAAACAAGTATGGGGCCCAGCACTCCCAGGAGTGGACAAGCATGGTCGCCTCGGTCCCCGGCTTGAAGGCTATGTACCCTTCCACCCCCTATGATGTGAAGGGCATGCTCAACTACGCCTTGCGTGGTACGGACCCTGTGGTGTTCTTTGAGAGCCAGAAGCTCTACGGCATTGGCGAGCAGTTTGTGAAGGAAGGTGTTCCTGAAGGGTACTATGAGATCCCTGAAGGCGAGCCTGCGATCAAGAGGGAGGGCGATGCCCTTACCCTTGTGACACTGGGACCTTCGCTGTACACAGCCCTTGGTGCCGCAGCAAGGCTCGAAGCCGAGTTTGGCTTGCAGGCTGAGGTAATCGACCTGAGGTGGATCAACCCCCTCAAGTATGAGACCCTCATCGAGAGCGTGAAGAAGACCGGCCGTTGTGTCATGGTCACCGACAGCGCTGAGAGGGGAAGCTACCTGCATACGGTCGCTTCGAACCTCACGCGTCTGGCCTTCGAGCATCTGGATGCACCGATTGTGGTGGTTGGGTCCAAGAACTGGATCACCCCTCCTGCAGAGATGGAGCAGTACTACTTTGCGCAGGCTTCCTCAATTTTGGATGCCATCCATGAGCAGGTGCTTCCTCTTCCCTCCTATGTTCCTGTCTATAACTACACCGATGGTGAGTTTTATCGCACAAGCCGTGAAGGCGTATAAATACAACTGACGAGGTGCCCATGGATTTGCAACAACTGGAACTGGCCATCAATAGTGTCGACAAGCCTACTCGCCTGGAGGCGAGTAGGGCCCTTGGCGCCATGATCGAAGGTGGCTCGCTAAGACGGAAAGCTCTTGAGGAGGTGAACAACCATGTGCATACCACATGGTCGTTCAGCCCCTATGAGCCATCAGGGGCAGCTTATGCTGCTTGGAAGGCTGGGCTTGGGATCGTCGGAAGCATCGACCACGACAGTATTGGAGCGGCAAATGAGCTGCTCGCCTCTGCCAAGGACCTGGGCATTGCCAGTACTGTCGGCTTTGAGATGCGGGTGAGTTTTCTGGATACGCCTTTGGCAGACCGAAAAATTAACAACCCCGACTCCCCCGGCATTGTCTATATGTGCGTCCATGGGGTGCCTCATCATAAGATTGATGAGGTTGCAAGGTTTCTCAAGCCTGTGAACGAGGAGCGCAACAAGCGCAACAAGGCACAGGTCGAGGCTTTGCAAGAGCTTGTCGGTCCTTATGGCTTTGACCTTGATTTTGAGCGCGATGTGCTTCCCCTCTCCCGCGCTGAACAGGGGGGCTCTGTTACCGAGCGCCATATCCTCTATGCCATGGCAAAGCAAGGCATAACGATGTTCGGCAAGGGTGAGAAGCTGCTCTCCTTCCTTGAAAAAGATCTGAAGATTGCCCTTTCACCAAAGGTGCAATCCCTGTTGCTTGACCAGGACAACCCACACTACGCCTATGACCTGCTGGGTGTCTTCAAAAGCAACTTCCTTCCCCGTTTCTTTATCCAGCCTGACAAGGCGGAGTGCCCGGATGTCCGCACTGTGGTCTCCTTTGGCAACAGCATCGGAGCCATCCCAGCCTATGCATACCTCGGCGATGTCGCCCAAAGCGTCACTGGGGACA
>CAZGOK010000411.1:0-1725 GCA_964527665.1 uncultured Sphaerochaeta sp. | reverse complement strand
TTTTATTTAACTATAGTTGTCAAGTCCTAAATGTAAGAAATCTGACTTTTCGTAATTCCTGAGTTTTGTCTCTGGAATGCGTGCACACCAAATATTGCTACCCTATAGCTTGCAGTTTTAGAGGATTGTGCTAGACTTTGGTCAAGAATACTAAATTATTTTACTTTTTTGGTTCTGGAAGGGGCGGTTGCAGCTGCCTCTTTCTTTTTACTCTTGTCAATTTCCTCCATTTTCCGTCTGGTAAATTCCGGCAAGAAGTCAATCAAACCTTCAAGTTTGTGATATCGCAGTTTTTTCCTGAAGGATTCCAATCCTTGCTGTTTTGTAAACTCATAGATGTCGTTATTTTTGACCAGGATGTAGCTAAGCTGTACCATCTTCTTCGCTACAGCAACTGCAGCAACCTGCTTGCATTTTCCTTTAGCCCTAAGATCATTGTATTTTACCGAAAGAGGATTGTGTGAGGACTTGCGAGAAGCGGACCAAGCAGCCTGGATGATGTTTCGTCGGATGCACTTGTTACCCATATGGGTGATATGACCCTTGCTGACCTTATTGCCTGAATCGAATCTCCGTTCTGATAGACCCACATAATTCACATAGCTGTCAGGAGAATCAAACCGAGAACCATCGTTGAGGTAGGCAATCTGCGAGGATGCAGTCATCAATCCCACTCCAGGCAGGGAGAACAAAGAAAGAGCTTGGATTGGATGCGAAAGACATATTTCTCTCAGCGTCTGCTGGCATTGTTCCATCTGATTAGCAAGTTGCACCAGCTGGTCGGATAGCATGATAGCCTGTTCAATTGCAATTAAAGTCTCACAAAGATATTCGTTGGCCAACTTCAGCCGCTTATCTTCTACCTTTAGATCTGATTTCTTGACAAATGGGTATCCCATCAAGTTAAAAAGGGCATGAAGTCGGTTTACCAACATGGTCTGCTCTTCTGCAAGGAAAACCTCAAATGTCACTGCAGCCCGCTCAGCCTGTTCTGTCATCGTAGGAATAGAAACCACCGGCCATTCATCCTTTGGCATATTCCTTGCGATACGTGCGATCTTTTCGCTGTCGGTCTTGTCTGTCTTGAGCGTACTGTTGAAGATATTGTACAGTTTGGCAGGATTGAGAACTGTTACCTCCGCCTCAGTGCTTTCGATAAGGAACCTCGCCAAGGAAAAAGAAGGAGTTCCTGCCTCCAGAAGAACAATATCCCCCTTACAAAGCCTGCCTGCAAGCTTGGCCTTGCCCTTGGGTCCCATATCCCCAGTGAAAAAATGACGGTTTGCCAGATCAGGACCGTCCAGGATGCATCCGTGGAATGTCTTTTTCGACAAATCCAACCCGAAAGCCCGTTCGTACTGCATGTTTATTGGCATGGCAGCACCTCCTAAGGAGAGATTCGGAGCTGGAAGGCTGTATGGACACGGATCGTGATCCACCATTTTTATTTACAAGGTCATATCGGGGGGCCAAAGCCCCCACGATAAGCCTTACGATAGACTTCGATGACCGGTATAGAGTATTTTTCTTTTCAAGGTATCGGATTACTCCAATCCTTACAAAAAGGGCCACTCGGCCACCGGCTTCCTAACTCCGTCAGTTAAGAATATCATCGATCTTCCAGCTGTAAAGACTAGAGCACCGCTCCGGACCTTACAGTAGTTATTCTATTTTCTTACACTTCTCGCGGGGAGGTGTGGCCAATTGGTCAACAACTCGGCCTTG
>CAZGOK010000410.1:0-1736 GCA_964527665.1 uncultured Sphaerochaeta sp. | reverse complement strand
TCAATGCCAATAAGGAAAAGGACTTGGAGTGGTGGGACGAGACCAATCCCAAAGGAAAGACCATCGTATGCCCTATGTGTGGTATTGATGTTGTTGTGGGAGATGCTTCAGGCTTTCCAGTCACTGACAACGAGTTTATTATCGCCTGTACAGAGGCTTGGTTTGGGGGGATGAGCCGGATAAGTGATGGAAAGCCTGTAAAGAAAGTTGAGTACCAGTTGATCGAAGTCGATTAACACTCTTATTACAGTGAGTGGGATAAGCAGATTGAGTAGAATTCCCCGGTGCTTGAGCTGAAAAGGCCAAGCAAGGCAATATTAATTGATGAGCTGTAAAAAGACAGAGAGAATTCTCATTGGAAATTTACAACAGTACTTCTATTTCAGGATGCTCTGCCTTCAACTCTGCCTGTGTGAAACTCTTATCCCCAACGGTACATGTTGTGAAGGTAATCTCGACAGGAATAGGTGGACCGGCATTATATGTCTTGGTGATCAGCCTTACCGCATACGCTTGGCTTTCATCTCCATCATTGACTGTTACTGTAAATTGCATATTCTCAATGTATCGTGTCATGTCCCGAGCTGGATGGTTGTCGATGGAAGGATGATCAACACGGTACGTGCCTTCATATATGACTGAACCAGCTGGGATGGCTGGATTTCCTATGTGTGAGCCACGATCAAAATTCGAATAGGTGTACTCATAGCTCTGGTCATCTGGGTAAGAATGGGTGATCCCCTGCGTTGCAGGAGGAAAACCATCCCTTTGAAATTGTCCACTTATGGCAATGATGTCGCTATACAAGCCAAGGCCAAAGTTGATGTACTCTGCATCAGTGGATAGGCTCAAACCAGGGTTTTCAAAAGCGGGTAATGTGTCGACAGGAACCATAGGACCTGGGGTACCCTGTTCATATCCTTCCCAAAAACTATCTGTCAAAGGGACCAGTTCCATAGCTGAATACTCTGTTCCGCTAACTTTAAAATAATGCAGGACAATATCTGGAATAAGACCAGATTGATCGGATGTTAGATATGATTCAACAGTTATAGAGGTACTCACCTCAGCTTTGGTTATGGTTACGGTAATTTCTACACGATCACTGGCAACCCGATTCGACACCACTGCTGTATGAGTGCCAGTAAAGAGTACAGACTCAATATCAGTACCTGCATACACTGCACTATCGGCAAGAGTAACGTCAAAATCAGTGTAGGTATAATCGAAGGAACTTGTAGCGTTGTCATACGTGCCTGAGAGGTTGGTCAGAGAAGAAGGGTTTTCCCTAAAACGTTTCTCCAACCGATAGACACTTGTACCCACTGCTATCCCAAAGGTCATTTTTTCGTCATCAGTTAGAGGTACATCCAAAGCAACCACTGGAGGATCAATAGGAGAAAATGACGGGACCAATACGCCTATTCCACCTAATACCAGAGGATCAGACTGGCCAGGAGGCCCTGGTGTTCCAGTTCCAACCTCTTCACACGAAACAAGCACTACCAGCCCCAAGATGAGGCACATCACTAAACGTGCATGCAGTTTCATACCATGCTCCCTTGTCGTTACAGAGCAGTTGGCTTGTAATACAACAGACTTAGCATGGATGTAGCTCAATGAAGAAGATATTCTCACTGGCAATGTTGCAGTGCCACCAACTCCTTGACTTTTTGCACCTATAGGATAGCATCCAAAACATAATACAGAAAGAAGCGGGTACGACAGAAAACAGA
>CAZGOK010000409.1:0-1739 GCA_964527665.1 uncultured Sphaerochaeta sp. | reverse complement strand
GGGTGTACCTCCACATCCAATCTGGTTAAAGGTCCTTCGGTGGACAGTTCCCTATCCCTTGAGCAGAAGATGGAAGCCTACGACATTCCCAAGATATCAATGACGTATCCCACGATCTACTACGATGGGGAGCTCTGGCGCGAAAGGGTCATTGACCTTATCAGTTCAGCTGAGGATTATGTTATCATATCTTCCTTTTTGGCTTCCAGTTCAGATTGTCTTGAAGAGCTATACTCTCTCATTGCCCACAAGGCCGAAGAGGGGATACGCATCTACTTTGTTGTCGATGGCACTGGTGCCTTCGACATGACTGAGACCCGCTTCCATCTTATTCCTCTACAATTCCTCCGAGACAGTGGGGTGCATCTTTTGGAGTACAGCCCCATGTCTGCATCCCGGCTTATCGCCGGACCAAAGATGCTGTTGCGAGACCACCGCAAGTATCTTATTGTCGATGGGAAGCATCTGGCCGTTGGAGGGATGAACCTCAACTACATCTCCATAGGGGCTGCCGGTGATCACCTGCAGCGCGATACCATGTATGAATTCGCCTCCCCTGAGCTGTGCGAGGTGATGTTGGATGGGTTTGTTCACTGGTGGAATCTGCAGACGTGGGATACTGTGCGGCGTGAGGACTTCAGCATTGATCTGGATTTTGGCAAGGAAGAGGATCAGTATACAGCATGGTATGCCGATCAGTACCCCCTATCGGATAAGCTTGCAGGTATGTTTGGATCCTTGCTTGCAGAGGCAGAGGTAAGTGTGAAGGCACTGCCTTTCCTCCCTTTCTTTGATGAGAAGTTGCTCTCTGTATTCCGTCAGACGGCGCAGCGAGGAGTGGAAGTGCAGATGGCAATTCCTTTTGATTCACGGGTTTCCAACCGTAAGGGCATTGAGTATATGGCAAAGGACCTCTTGACGATGAATATCGATCTTCGCTTGGAAAAAGAGAGTAAAAAGAGTCAGAGGCTCCTGCACGAGAAGCTGATGATAGTAGACAGCAGATATGTCGTTGTTGGGTCCACCAATTTGAACTATCGCTCCTTTACCCTTGCCTATGAGATATCCCTGGTAATTGACAGTCCCTCATTAGCCAAGGAGATGGAAGAGCATTTTGCCTCCATCTTTGAGGACTCCTTGCCGATAACAGAGGAACAAGCCGAGTCGTGGCGTCGTCTTGATAACTGGCCCCGGTATGCCTTTGGAATGATAGGAGGCTAGGATGAGAAAGAATATATTACTGACCTTTGTACTGTTTTTACTCATCTTTCCACTGTCTGCCAAAAGTTTTGGCTATGGGTTGGGTATGTATGGCCAGAGTGTGGTCCTTGATGAGAGTGCCTCTTCAGGTGGGGTTGAGCTGTCGTTTGTCTATCAGCCATGGCTGCTGCCTGTAGGGAATCCCTCCTTGCAACTGAAGGCAGCTATGGGCAGTGACATATCTCGGTCGCTGGTTTTTCCGTATGTGGAGCTTGGCATTTCCTTTGATCTTTTCAGGATCATTGATCATCCTTTCAATTTCTATGCAAACAACATCGTTGCCTATGACCCAGCTCTTTCGCTCGCCTATCATTTTGATACACAAGGACCGGCCCACCTCATGAGTGTGGGATTCAGTCCGTTCAAGCTCAGCCAGAAGGATTTTTGGTATGAATTCTTTGCATTCTATGTTGCTATCGACTTAGTGACACGCAAGGTGGACAACTGGGGTATAAACCTGGTTCGTTACACCTATATTT
>CAZGOK010000408.1:0-1739 GCA_964527665.1 uncultured Sphaerochaeta sp. | reverse complement strand
TAGCGAAACGAGCCTTCAGGGCTTTCCACGTTTACATACCCACCCCCGCCTCCAAGGGAGGCAGAGGCTATGAGCAGCACCAGGATGATGCTGAACACCAAGATTAGGCTGTCCACAAGGGCCGTGGGGTAGGAGTGTTTCACAGAAATCAGTGTAGCGTCATCGTTTGGGGTTGGCAATATGGATGACCATCCGTCTGGTTTGTCTGTTATGTGAGTAAAATGTGTAGAGATTTGACAATTACTTAGTTTTACCATATATGTTTGACATATTCCTCACAGTATGGGTATAATTGGTCTCTAAACTTGTAATGTTCCTATAGAAAGGGTGGGTGCGGATTTATGAAACTCATTTATATCGTTAATGGTACTGTGGAAGACCGGGAAGGCATCAAGCAGTACCTTGAACTTTCAGGATATGAGGTGCAGGCTTTTGAAGATCTGCACACCTCCCAGGTTGCCATAGCCCGGCAGTCCCCTGACCTGCTGCTGCTTTCGGTGCTTCTCCCTGATGGCGATGGTTTCTCCTTTATCAAGAAGCTGAAGCAGACCTATACCTTCCCTGTCATCTTTGTAACTTCCCGCATAGCCGAAAGTGACCGTATCCTGGGCTTTGAGTTGGGTGCTGATGACTATATATGCAAGCCCTTCTCGTCCAAGGAGCTTGTCCTTCGTGTGCATGCCATGTTCAGGCGCATCGACATGAGCGCCTCTGCGTTCCGCAGCGGATCTTCCTGGACGCTTGGAAACTCCTTCTTGCAACTTGATGAGGTATCGCACCTGTTTGCCATCGATGGCAAGCAGATTCCCCTCACCGCTGCCGAGTGGAGGATCATGAGCTATTTGGTGAGCAACAGCGGTATCCTTATAACACGCGCACAGATCCTTGAGCACTGCTTTGACTATAGCTTTGAAAGCTATGACCGTATCGTGGACACCCATGTGAAGAACATCCGTTCAAAGATGGGACCCTTGGGTTCCCAGTGGATCGAGACTGTACGGGGGTATGGGTACCGCTTTGCAGGACACAGTGCGGTAAATCGGCCTACCGGCACCTCTGCACCAAAAGGCAGCAAATAGCAGAACAGGTAGAAAGCTAAAAAAGAAAGATAATAATAACCATGTATCTAATCACAATCTTCACACACTCAGTTTCATGAGTGTGTTGTCATCAAAGTCCATGATGGTGAAGGTTCGCTTTTCATAGAGACAGTACGAAGGAGGGAATCCCCCTTTGGGAATGGCCACCGATCCTGGATTGACCAGGAAGATACCATCCTGTTCTGTTGCCATGGGGATATGGGTATGACCGCTTATAAGGATGTCTCCTTTCTGTAATGGGGGCCTTTGGAGGTGCCCATGGGTCAAATACATCATTTTTCCTTTCAATTCATCTAGAAAGATGCTAGAGTAGTCAGCAAGGGTGGGGAATTCAAGAACCATCTGGTCGACTTCGGAGTCACAATTGCCGCGCACGCTTATAATTGATTCTTTCAAACTATTTAGTAGCGCATACGTTTTTTTAGGGTTATACTCTCTAGGAAGATCGTTCCTAGGGCCGTGGTACAGAAGGTCTCCCAGCAGGATTAGTTTGGAGGCACCGTTTTGATTGAAGGCTTCCAAGAGTTTCTGCATATAATATGCGCTACCATGGATGTCGGATGCTAAAAGGTATATCATACTTATATGGTAATGCAATCGGTTATGTACTGCAATAATGTTGACAGTATAAGTGATATT
>CAZGOK010000407.1:0-1741 GCA_964527665.1 uncultured Sphaerochaeta sp. | reverse complement strand
CTTTGACCGTTTTGGTCATATTCTCTTTCGCCTCCCTTACGGAGCGATAGTATCCACTTTTTCCCAAACGCGCTTGGCAACCTCTGCTGCCTTGGCGTAGATGGCAGGCACATCTATGCCTGGGAACTGATGATCTTCCATCACCAGAATGCCATCGACAATAACACTTTCAACACAGTTGCTGCTCATGCCCCAGACAAAGTGGGCGGCACTGTTGTCAGCAACCAAGGGTGTCGGATTGTTGTAGGCGAGGATGTTGAGGTCAGCCTTGTAGCCAGCCTCCACTCTTCCGAACTTCCCATCAAAATACTTTTCGACAAGCTTGTTGCCTCTGGCAAGAGCGGTGACATAGTCCCCGGGCCACCAAGAGCCACCCTCATCCTTATGCTTGAAGAAAGAGAGCTTGAGCTCCTCAAACATATTTCCGCCACAACCGTCGGTACCAATGATCAGGTTCTTCACCTTCTGCAGGTTCTGGCAGTATCCCACATGGTTGTTCATGTTGCTTCGTGCATTGTGTGCAAAGAAGCTGTCATGGCTGTTGATCTTCTCAATCTCTGCCTCATTGAGATAGAGACCATGCACCAACAAGGAGTTGTCGGTGAGAAGACCGAACTTCTCCAGGCGGTCAACGATATCCATGTTGTAGTGGTGGTGGGAGTGCACAACGTCGTACTTGTCCTCGGCCACATGCAGGTGAAGACCGGCTCCACTTTCCTGCATCACCTCAGCCATCATGCGAAGCCCCTCATCGGGGATGGTGAAGGGGGCGTGGCCGCCGACCATGCCTCGGACGAGCTTGCGACTCTTTGCAGCTTTTGCAAAACGCAGGTTCTCTTCAACGCCGGCCTCCACTTCCTTCATACCGAAGTTGCGGTCGGTCACCTCATAGCATGTGGTGCCACGTACACCAACCTCTTCCATCCCGTTGGCAATGGTATCAAGGGAGTTGGCGATGTAGGCAGGACTTGCATGATGGTCGATGCACGTTGTAGTACCTGCAGCGATGGCATCAAGGGAGCAGATAAGGGAACTGTAGTAGGTAGCTTCCTCATCAAGGCCCCTATCAAGGCGCCACCACCACTCCTTCAGTATCTGAATGAAGTCATTCTGAGGACCTGCTGATATGAGCATCCCACGGGAAAGTCCTGAGTAGTAGTGGTGGTGACCACAGACGTTGCCTGGGATCACGGTCTTGTTTCTGCCGTCAATGGTCTTGTCAGCCTTGAGACCGTCCCCGGCCCCTTTGCCCACCGCGGTGATGATGTCGTCCTTTATGACGACATCAACATCCTCGGTAACGCCAAAGGGAGGCATGGTCTGCATGACGCGAGTTTTCTTGATAACAATGGTAGACACTATTCTCTCCTTAGTCAGCCACATACCCCAGCAGATAGCTGTAGGTTGTGAACACTTCTTCTATCATGGCAGCCACTTCGTCGGTAATGCCCTCTTCGTCTCCTGTAAGAATTCCATCTCCGTCGAGGGAGCAGTGGTAGATTTTCTCGTCCAGGCGGACAAGGATCTCATCATCCTCTACAAAAAACCCGCTGTTTTCAGAGTTTAGGAAGTCATCATTGCGACTGAAGAGAGTAAACTTCTTGCGATAGGGACCCCCGTCATAGGGGCAGAAAGTCTCGCAGTTACCGCACTCGTTGCAGTATGCATCGAGGTGCAGGATCTGGAAGGGATCTGAGAAGACGCCGGTATTACGCACATCAATGGCTACGTTGGCACGGTT
>CAZGOK010000406.1:0-1762 GCA_964527665.1 uncultured Sphaerochaeta sp. | reverse complement strand
CAATAGTACTTGGTATGAGTATCCAAATTCTTGCTACAGGGGCCAGTTCTCATGGCCCCTGGTATAACATAGAACGATTCTCAGGAGATCAAGAATAGGTTCTGTGTTGAAGTAGGGTAGGTCGCTCTCTGTGCGGGATGACACAGCTTTGAAGCATCTTTGCCCAAAGGGGCAACAACAAGAATAAGGGACTATTGCTTGTGCAACAGTCCCTTTTCAATTATGAATGCAAATGATCATAATGATCAATTGATTCAGAAATGTACTAGCTTAGCGATACTCAATAGTTGACCATGTTGTAGGACTTGATTGACTTGTTGATATCATTTGCCATACCATTCAAAGCACCTTGAGCATTGACTTCTTTGTTTGCAAGGCGAGCAATGTAATTCTGCACGATCTGGCGGGCTTCGGAGAATACACTGAGCAGAGCACCTGCATACTGAGGAGCAGAACTATGCAACTGGTCAATGGAGACCTGGAACTGAGGATACTTTTCCATGTTTTTCTTGAAAGTTTCGGTTTCTGCAGCAGCAACTGTTACAGGGAAGTATCCAGTCTTTGCATTCCAGAAAGCTTGCATTTCAGGAGAGATCATGAAATTCAGGAATTCCCAAGTAGCATCCTGACGAACCTGATTACCAGTATCCATCATCCACAATGCTCCACCACCAACTGATACACCACCGACATCACCACGGTTGATAGAGGGGAAATAAGCAACGCCAACTTCGAATTTGTCACCAACATTCAGCAGCAATGATTTCAATGCAGCAGTTGATTCAGGAATCATGCAGACGTTTCCCGCAATAAAGGCAGCTTTTGCATCATCATTCCCTATGTTCAGGTAAGGAGAGATTCCTTCCTTGAGAATCTTGTCCCAAACCTTGATAATCTGCAAACCACCACCATTGGAATCAAATGCAACAGCAGTAGCATAATCTGATCCACGGCCATTATTGTTGTTTATATAATGTTTGCCCATCTTGCCAATCCACTGTTCAAAGAACCAGCCATAGTTACCCATTCCATAACCATATCTTTTGACTGATCCGTCAGGATTGACAATCTTCAACTGTTCAGCAATCTCATAGATGTCATCAAAACAGGTAGGAATTTTGGTAATTCCAGCTTCGTCAAATGCTGTCTTGTTGTAGTAGAGAACAGGAGTAGAACTATTGAACGGCATAGAATACAGAGTACCCTCTACTGTATAATATGCAGCAATGTTAGGTTCAATCTGGCTGATATCATAGTTCTTGGTATCGATGTACTTCTGCACAGGAAGGATCCAACCGGAATCGATCATGTAGCGTGTACCGATATCATAGACTTGCATGATGTCACAAGGATAGTTTCCACCAGAAGCCTGGATTTTGGCGAACTCATCATCATAACCACCCTGGAATTCATGGGTTACATGGATTTTGCCTTCATTGACCTTGTTGAATTCATCAACCATGCTCGCAAGAGCTTCACCGTTGACTCCACCCATTGCATGCCAGAAAGTTACTTGAACTTTTTCTTGAGCAAATGCCAAGGGTGAGAATGCCCCAGTTACTGCGAAAGCAACAACTGCTGCCATAAATAATTTAATTTTTTTCATTAAAAGTTTCCCTCCAGAGAATATTTTCTGTGACAACAACAACCCAACGACTAGCCTTTCAAACCGGAGCGTGAAATGCCTTGAATAATATATTTCTGCAACAACAAGTAGATGATAACCATTGGAATAATGACAAGCGTCGAAGCAGCCATCAAC
>CAZGOK010000405.1:0-1766 GCA_964527665.1 uncultured Sphaerochaeta sp. | reverse complement strand
GCTCACCTCTATTAGACTATCCATAACACCATGATGCCATTTATCAAAATATTCTTGTTTTTCAAATTGAGTCTTTTGTAAAAAGCGTAAAGCTTTTTCCATCAAATCTACCCGGATATCTTGAAGTTTATTACGTCTTGATAGTTTAGAGAACCCATTTTGGGTACGCTTAAAATCCCCATATGCTAATTTTACGGCATTAGATATAACCCTATCCTGGGTATCACTCGGACCTCCAAAACATAACGTTTCTAAATAATTTAACCGATCCTCAAGTGAAACCATGCATGCCCCTCCGAGTGTAATTCGATTTTATAAATACTGAGCCAATTTCAAAATACTTTTTGAAGCCCTTTGAGTGAATAAATATTCAGGGGCATTATTGGCTTGATCCCTTTTTCCCATACCCATAAAAACTAGTCAAGAATCAATAGAATTTACTCAAAAAATGAAAATAATTCCTTTACATGTATAGAAAAACGAACCCCTTTCTGGTATAATTCAGTTAGTATACCTATCAACCAAAAAGGAGTTCGTTTTGTATGACACATTCTACATCATCTACCTTCGGCCTTCAATCCCTGTTGTTCCCGAGAGCTGAATTGGCATCTTGCTTCTTCAGCCCACCCTCTGATCGCGAGCTTGAGTTCATGTCTTTCTTCCAGGGTGTGCAGTCATTGCTTTCAACTGATGAAGTACTCAGCCTACGCAGGGGACACTACAAGGGTAGAAAAGGGTACAACCTTATTACCATACTGGGAATCCAATTGCTGAAGCTCCACTACAGGCAGCCTACCATGAAGGAGACGCTTCTTCTTTTGCAGGAGAATGGGAATCTCAGGGATATTCTGGGCATCAGTCGGGTTCCCAGCACCGCATCAGCTAGCAGGCTGGCAAGGATGGTAGAAAAGGTTGTGCACCCGGAGGCCCTCCATGAGCGGTTGGTACTGGCCTATCAACAGGGGATGGACCGGATGGTGGGGCACCTGTCCATTGACAGCACCACAATCCAGGCAAGGGAAAAGCCTTTTGTCAGGTCAAAGGAAGCAGTCACACCTGTCACTCCTGCCGCCCCAAAGAAAAAGGGACCCAAAAAGAAAGGTTCGCCCGAAGAGAAGGCATACCTTGAGGAAAAGGCTGAAACAGAACGTAAAAAAGTTGAATATCTCAAGGAACCCTTTGAAAAATCGCTATCGGAGTTAGAACTGAGGTGTTCCATGACCGCAAAACAGAACTCCAAGGGAAAAAGACAGTGGTTCATAGGATACAAGGCACATCTTGCGACCGACGACTTTGGGGTGGTCATCGCTTTTGCTGTGACCGGAGCCTGTGTCCATGACTGCAAGGTCGCAGTCCCTCTCATGAAGAAGGTAAAGAAAATCACAGATTTCTTATATGCCCTTATGGACAAGGGGTATCTCAATCCGGAGATCAATGCCTATGCAGGCATGATTGGAAGAAGGGTCATCATTGACCAGCGGGCCCGCAGGGGCAAAGCAGCTCTTCCGATGGACAAGGCCGATGCCAACCGCTACAAGGCTAGAAGCACAGTGGAACGCAGCAACAGCGAACTCAAGGATGGCTTTCTTCCCGACAAGATATATAGAAGAGGTAGCCACGCCAGGTATGATATAGGGATGGCAATCCTGATGACTACCATGAAGAAAGTCTGGAAGATGCTGTTGTTGAAGGAAGATTCCAAAGCAAAAGAAGCTTCCTGAACTGTGGGAAAGACTGGACTTATGAGCCTTTTCATCCAGAAGAGG
>CAZGOK010000404.1:0-1768 GCA_964527665.1 uncultured Sphaerochaeta sp. | reverse complement strand
ACTGGAGAAGGAGGGGTGGTTCACCCCCAATTCCCTGATGACCCAGGAGACTGCTTTGGATGTCATAGGGGTACAGCCACGTTCGGTTATTGGTAGTACCGGTGATAAGATTTTGGTGATGTCGGTTTCAGGGAGAAACAGCAAGTCCCAGGGTATCAGCTTCAGTGATGCCGCTTCCCTTGCCTTACACATAACAGAGGAGATGCAAGAATCTCCCCTTGAGTTTCTTCTCAATCTCGATGGAGGAGCCTCTTCAGTGTTGGGCTGTAAGAAGGACAGAGAGCCCTCGTGTTTGCTCACCAAGCCTTCGCCGTCCATAACTAACCCTGCAGGGTGTCCGAGGTGTGTGCCTTCGTTGCTGACGATTAAGCTGAAACCAAACAAGGATGAAGGTAATGGTGCAGAATGAGTCAGGAACAGGAAGATTGAGAATATAATTATAGAGATGTATCAAGGGAACAAACAAAGACCCTAGATGCGAGGCAGAATAGTGATTCATGCAAATCAATACAAAGAATACGAAGAAGGAAACAGATAATGAGCAGTACACCCAAACCATACAATGATGGATCCAACAGTACTGGAGTCGATAACAAAGAGCTATTTGTTGTGATCCCTACCTACTGGCAGGGGAAGAAGTCGAGGAAGAGCCATCCTGATGACTTGGTGTTTGACCATCCCACGTTCCTCGATGGTGATGATACGCTGTCCTCTTCGCTTGAGAGTCTGGCTAGGACAGAGAGTCCAAGGAGTTTCAGGGTTTTGGTGTTGAGTTCTGCTGTGCATCCGTCTTTGGAGGAAGAGGTCATTGGTGCTGTAGATCGGATTATAGAGCGATTTAAGGACAGATTGCAGGTTGGACATTTCCATGCAAAGAGACTAAAAGAGGTGCAGCAGCGTCTTGTTGCTTTGGGATTCCCCAAAGACTTCCTGAGTCTTGACGGCTATGCTTCTATCAGGAATTGCCAGTTGGCAATACCTGCAATCTTGGGCTCTGATGTTATTGCTGCCATCGATGATGATGAGCTGGTGGAGAGAGACTACCCTACTAGGGTATTGGAGCATGTAGGAAAGCCTGGGATGGATGGCATTGCAGGGAGGTACCGCTATGAGGGTGGGAAGACTCTGGTGCATGATCGTTTTGCAAATATGGAGAATCCAAGTCTTTTCCAAAAAAAGCAGGCGTATCAGAATGAGGTGTATAGGAAGATCGAGGAGTCACAGGAAAGAATAACCGATACGTCCATTGTGTTGGGTGGGAATATGGTGTTTTCCAAGAGGTTGTTCATGCATGTCAGCTTTGATCCTTTTGTCCGTCGGGGTGAGGATATTGATTACATGGTCAATTCAATGATGGCCAACTTCCAATGGAAGTGCGACAAGACGTTGATGATCGATCACTATCCTCCTGCTTGTAAGGAGACGAACAAGCTTCAGGAGGATGTGATGAGGTTCCTGTATGAGAGGGCTAAGATAAAAAGGAGTGAAGGCAGAGAGGGTATCACTTCTGTCAAAGCGGAGCAGTTAGGTCCGTATCCTGGGAACTTCCTGAAGGATGATCTTGAAGAAGAGGCACTAAAAGTCCTGAGGGACAGACCAAGGGATATAGAGAAGGAGCCTTGGTTCCTCTCTCCAGAAGAGGTCATCAAGAGAGGGCTGGCTTTAGGAGATAAGGTAGAGGAGTTCTTTGAGTATGCAGAGCTTTGGCCGAAGGTGATGGAAGAGCTTTGTGGGGATGAAGAAGTGAAGAAGGGGCTGGAGGGGATGT